>DATIED010000368.1:0-4188 GCA_035455965.1 Spongiibacteraceae bacterium | reverse complement strand
TACGCAAATTTTTCAATTCACCGCGACCCTGTACGGCAATCCATAATGGCTGAAACGGCTGCAACAACGCCCGTTGCATACCGCTGCCGCGCCGCGCGGCTTTAACGCCGCGCGCCACCGCCGCGACACGGCCCTGCTCGGGTGTAAATAATTCGATGAGTAAACTGGAGTCGCGAAAATCGCGCGTATGCAATACATAGGCAGGCTGTAGTACTGGTAACTCAGCCATGACTTGCCACTCCAACGGCCATGGGTTGCTACTCTAAATCGGTGTATCCAAGACTGCGCAGCGCGCGTTGGTCATCAGACCAACCGGACTTAACCTTAACCCACAGCTTAAGCATGACTTTGTGATCGAATAGTTTTTCCATATCTTTGCGTGCCTCGGAACCGATTTGCCGAATACGTTCGCCACCGGTACCAATGACAATTTTTTTCTGGCCGTCGCGCTCGACCAGGATCAACGCATCGATGTGCAGAATCTTTCCCTCGCGACGAAAAGTTTCCACCTCGACGGTAACTTCGTAGGGCACTTCCTCGCCAAGCTGACGCATGACCTTTTCGCGAACTAACTCCGCAGCGAGAAAGCGTTCGCTGCGATCGGTAATCTGATCCTCGGGAAAAAAGTGCGCATTCTCCGGCAATAACTTGCCAATCGCCGTTTCGAGCGCCTCGAGATTATGGCCGCGCAGTGCTGACAGTGGAAATATGTCAGTAAATGGAAATTTCTCGCCAAATTCCTGCAGCGCCGGCAACAACTGGCCTTTATCCTCCAGTAAATCGATTTTGTTAAGCGCCAGTAAAACCGGCCGGTCGATGCCGCGCAATTTTTCCAGCACCCACTGATCTTCGTCGGTCCAACGCAGGCGATCGACCACGAACACCACCACATCGACGTCGCGAATCGCCTGGCTCGCTGTTTGATTCATGTAGCGGTTGATCGCTTTCGGCTCGCTTTTATGCAAGCCAGGCGTATCGACATAGATGATCTGCGTCAGTCCGTGAGTTTGAATACCCAATAAGCGGTGGCGGGTAGTCTGTGGCTTGCGCGAGGTAATACTGATTTTTTGGCCGAGCAAATGATTAAGCAATGTCGATTTACCAACATTGGGGCGCCCCACCAACGCCACATAGCCGCAGCGCGTCACTTCGTTAATATCGGACTCTGTCATGTTATTGCTCCGGCTGTTCGGGAGCGCCAATTCCCGCCAAATAATCTAAAGCCGCTTGCGCCGCCATTTGTTCAGCCACGCGCCGACTGCTGCCCTGGCCCTGAAAACGCTCCGCGATCGACGGTATCTGGCACGTCATGTCGAATTGTTGATTATGCGCTTCACCGGTGGCTGCCAACAGGTGATAAACCGGCAGGGCCTTGCCGCGCGCCTGTAATAATTCCTGCAAGCGCGTTTTGGCATCTTTATTAGTCTCGCCCGGTGCGACCTGTTGCAAGCGATCGCCAAACCAAGTCAACAACCGCTCTCGACAAATATCTAAGCCACCATCGAGATAAATCGCGCCGATCAGCGCTTCCAGCGCATCAGCCAGCGTCGAATCGCGCCGCCAGCCACCGCTTTTCATTTCCCCGGAGCCGAGTCGTAACGCATCGCCTAATTGAAGATCGCGCGCAATGGCTGCCAGCGTTTCGCCCTTCACCAGGCTCGCACGCATGCGCGTTAACTCGCCTTCGCGGGTATTGGGGAAGCGCTGATAGAGCGCTTCGGCGATTAAAAAATTGAGAATCGAGTCGCCCAAAAATTCGAGCCGCTCGTTATGCGCACCACCGAAACTACGATGCGTCAGCGCCTGCTCGGCAAGCGCCGGATTGTTAAAGGAATAACCCAAGCGCCGCAACAGCGCAGCCTTGGTTTCGTTCATTGGGGCGCGGCTAAATTGTATTTAAGCTTATCGAATTTAACCACGACATCGATATTGGAGATGAGAGCCACCCGTTTTTCGTAACTCGCATCCAATTCGCGACCGTTGCGTACGTCGGCCACACGAATATCTTTGGATTTGATCGATTCAATGAGACTGACATCCAAATGCTTCTGTATCGAATCGAGCAGCTCCGATTTTGCCATAACGGCAGATTGCGGCGCACTCATCACATCGTCGAGCGCTTTTTTTGTCTGCCAATATTCCAGATAGACCGGCCCCACTTTGAAAAAACAGGTCAGGAAAAACGAGCCGATACCCAGCACGATCAACCATCCCAAGGCACCCAGTCCCGTTTGATATTTACGCATAGCAACCCTCTCGCTTTATCTGATCAGGCCGACTCGGTCGAAGCTGGGCATCGACAAAGACTCCCAATGCATCCAAACGGCAAACGCTCTGCCGACGATATTTTCCTCGGGCACTTGGCCCCAGAAGCGCGAATCGCTGCTGTTATCGCGGTTATCGCCCATCATAAAATAATGACCCGGCTGCACCACGATATCGACGAAATCCGCCGTTTGATTATAGACGCCCATTTGCTTGTGAATGAGATGCTCGACACTGCCCAGCTTTTCCGAGGCCAACTCGAGGGTCGGCTGCATCGGCGGCAATTCCGCCAGTAGAGTTTGATCGACGCGCTCGCCGTTGATGGTCAGTACCTTATGGCGGTATTGAATATGATCGCCGGGTAAACCGATCAAGCGCTTGATGAAATACACGCCTTTGCCGGGCGGGAAAAACACTACCACATCGCCGCGTTGCGGCTCACCCACACTCAGCACCTTGGTTTTCAGGACTGGCAACCGCAAACCGTAATTAAATTTATTGACCAGAATATAATCGCCGACTTCCAGCGTAGGCACCATCGATGAAGATGGAATCTGAAACGGTTCGACCAGGAAAGAACGCAATATCAACACCGTCGCCAGCACGGGAAAAAACGATCGGCTATATTCGGCAATCGGCCGCTGCGCCGAAAACTGTTCAGTCTTTATCGGCAATTGACTGCCGACCGCCGCGCGCCGCCGCTCGAACCACCAGCGATCCAAACCGCCGATAACGCCGGATAACAATGTCAGCATTACCAAAACCAAAGCAAAATCGCCGTCCTTCGTGCGTAGCACTAACGCAACCCATGCGAACCACAACGCCACCAGAATTTTAAACGCCCAGGAAGACCAGAGAGGTTCCGAACCTACCTCAGCGGGAATATTCGCTCCCTGCGGTAGTTGTTGAGTGAGTTGTTGTGCGATTTGCCAGTGTTGCTGACGGCGGCCAATCAACTCCTGCACAAGCCACACCAGCAGCGTCAACGCAACCAGCGTCATCAATAAAATGTTTACCATGGGGTCACACCATCCTGCTGTTCATTATCGATAATATTGCTATTGGAAAATCTATATCGTCAAACTACCGGCAACCGCCCATTTACAGCCGGAAGATGAATTAACCGTCGACCTTGAGTAACTTAACTATCTACTTTGAGTACGGCTAAAAAGGCACTTTGCGGGATTTCGACGTTGCCGACTTGCTTCATGCGTTTTTTGCCTGCTTTTTGTTTTTCCAATAACTTTTTCTTGCGCGACACATCGCCGCCATAACACTTGGCCAACACGTTTTTACGCAGCGCCTTGACCGTTGAGCGGGCAATGATTTGCCCGCCGAGAGCCGCTTGAATCGCCACGTCGAACATCTGGCGCGGAATGAGTTCGCGCATTTTTTCCACAATAGCGCGCCCGCGATACGCTGCCTGATCGCGGTGCACGATAAACGCCAACGCGTCGACCTTTTCACTGTTGATCAATATATCAAGCTTGGCCAATGGTGCAGCTTGAAAGCGCGTAAAGCTGTAATCGAGCGAAGCAAAGCCGCGACTGGACGATTTTAGCCGGTCGAAGAAATCCAATACTACTTCCGCCAAAGGTACTTCAAACGTCAGCGATACCTGTTGCCCCAGAAACAACATATCTTTTTGCACACCGCGCCGTTCGATGCAAAGCGTGATGACATTGCCGACGAATTCTTGCGGGACCAGAATATTTACGATCGCGATCGGCTCGCGCATTTCCTCTACTTCGCCGGGATCGGGCAACTTGGAGGGATTATCGACCTGCACTATCTCGCCGCCGCGCTTTACCACCTCATAGATAACGGTCGGTGCGGTGGTAATCAAATCGAGATCGTATTCCCGCTCCAAACGCTCCTGAATGATTTCCATATGCAGCATGCCGAGAAAGCCGCAGCGAAAGC
>DATIED010000367.1:0-3024 GCA_035455965.1 Spongiibacteraceae bacterium | reverse complement strand
GGCGGCGTGAAAACCGCGCGCCAGCCACTCCAGCATGCGTTGTTTCGCACCTTTTTTCAGCAGCGAGTCGATCAGCATCACCGACAGCGAGATCGCTTTAATGCCTTGAAAACCTAATTTGACCACCGCGCGACTGATGGTGGTCACGTCCTGATCGCCGTGCGGATTAAAATAGGCGCTATTAGCCAGCCGCAAAACCTTGGCCGTTAGCGCCGCATCGCGCAGGATCACCACCGACAATTGATTTACCGACGTATCGGAGCCGCTGGTGAGTCGATTTACTTCCCGCATCACTTCGGATAGCACCGGCA
Organism: Spongiibacteraceae bacterium; assembly: GCA_035455965.1. Classification (GTDB taxonomy): domain Bacteria; phylum Pseudomonadota; class Gammaproteobacteria; order Pseudomonadales; family CAMLJR01; genus CAMLJR01. The sequence continues at coordinate 2,713 of DATIED010000367.1, read as the reverse complement.
GTTCCGCGCGACTTAAGCGCGTCACCCAAGCATCGATTCCAGTGGTTTGCACATTACCCATAACGAATATCCATAACTACGACAGCGCCCGCTAATTTGATCCAAGAAGTGTAGTCCAGCTTATTGTCGACGGTGCCGCTTTAGTTCGGACTGCGAATGATCCAACATTGAACCAGAGGCGGAAATTTGCGCGGCAAAACGCCGGTTGTCAAAAGAAGGATAAACTTGTTAACGTAGCGGCGCGCAAAGGTGGGGCAGCACTTGCTTAATAAAAACGCATGATCAGTTATTTCCTCAGACGCCTGCTGTTGGTGATACCCACATTTGTCGGCATCACTATCCTGGTTTTCGCAGTGACTCGCGTCGTGCCGGGCGGACCCATCGAACGCATGATGACGCAGGCGGCATTCGCGCAGGGCGATAAAGGCGCAACCACTTCGAAGTCGCGCGCCAACAATACCTTATCGGAAGCGCAACTCGCGCAGTTGAAAGCCTATTACGGATTCGATCAGCCGGTGTTCGCCAGTTACTGCAACTGGCTCGCGCGCGTCGTGCGGCTCGATCTGGGTTTGTCCACGCGCTATCACGATCCGGTATGGACACTGATCAAAGAGCGCTTTCCGATTTCTATTTTTTATGGCATCGCTACCCTGCTGCTCACTTATCTGATCTGCATTCCGCTCGGCGTAGCGAAAGCGATCCGCCACGGCGGCGTTTTCGACAATATCACCTCGATCGTAGTCTTTATCGGTTATGCGGTGCCGGGTTACGTGGTCGGCATCGCGCTGCTGACGATATTCGCATCGTATCTCGACTGGTTCCCGCTCGGCGGCTTCATCGGCGACGATTACGAAAACTATTCGCTGCCGCGAAAAATTGTCGATATCGTTTGGCATGCCGCGCTGCCATTGACCGCCTATCTCGCCGGCGCGTTCGCGTTGACTACCTTGATGATGAAGAACGCGCTGATGGACAATCTTTCCGCCGATTATGTGCGCACCGCAGTGGCAAAAGGCCGCGGCTTCAAATCGGCGGTATGGCGACACGCCTTTCGCAACAGTTTGATTCCGATCGCCACGTCGTTCGGCAATAGTATTTCGCTGGTGCTGACCGGCTCGTTTCTGATCGAAATTATTTTTAACATCGACGGCATGGGTCTGCTCGGCTACGAATCGTTGCTTGAGCGCGATTACCCAGTGGTGATGGGCACGCTGGTGATCAGCTCGCTGCTGTTTTTAATCGGCAATATCCTCTCGGATATCTGCGTCGCGCTGGTCGATCCGCGCATTCGTTTCGGCGGCGCCTGAAATATGCGCGGGTTCCGTATCGATCCACTGACGCGCCGCCGCTGGTCGCGTTTTCGCCAATTGCGGCGCGGTTATTGGTCGGCCCTTATCCTCGGCACGCTGATTCTGCTCAGCGTATTTGCGGAGCTGCTGGCCAATAACCGCGCACTGCTCGTGCATTATCAAGGCCATTGGTTTTTCCCGACCTACGCCGATGTCTTGCCGGGCACCACCTTCGGTCTCGACTACGCCTACGAAACGAACTACAAAGCACTACAAAAACAATTCGCCGCGGACGCCGATGCCGGTTCTTGGGCGATCATGCCGCCGGTGCCGTACAGCCCCTACGAAAACGACCTGGCCGCCAATGAATTTCCGCCATTATCGCCCTCGCTTGCGCGGCAACATTATTTAGGCACCGATACCAGCGGCCGCGATGTGTTTGCGCGCCTGCTGTACGGCTTTCGCACCGCCATCGCTTTTTCGCTGGTATTGCTGGTATTCGAATATCTGATCGGCGTCGCCATCGGTAGCTCGATGGGCTTTTTCGGTGGCCTGTTCGATTTGAGTTTTCAGCGCGTCATCGAGGTTTGGTCCAATACGCCGACCTTGTACATCATCATGATCGTTGCCTCGATTACGCCGCCGAGTTTCTGGAAACTGGTACTCATCATGGCGGCGTTCGGCTGGACCAGCATGACCTGGTATATGCGCACCGCCGCCTATCGGGAAAGCGCGCGCGATTACGTACTGGCGGCGCGCGCGATCGGTGCCAGTAATACGCGCATCGTCTTTCGCCATATTCTGCCGAACACTATTTCCACTATCGTCACCTTCATTCCATTTTCCGTGGCGGGCGGTATTACCGCGCTATCGGCCCTGGATTATCTCGGCTTTGGTCTGCCGCCGCCGACGCCGAGCTGGGGTGAACTGTTAAAACAAGGTACCGACAATCTCGAATCGCTGTGGATAGTCAGCAGCGTGGTCGTGGCTATGACATTGATATTGACGCTGGTCACCTTCGTCGGCGAAGCAATTCGCGAAGCCTTCGATCCCAAAGTGCGCCTGCATTATGAATGACGCGATGTTTTACTGTATGACTGTCCCCTTTGCAAAAGGGGGCGGCTCGCGCAGCGAGCGGAGGATTTTGCGAGGCGACGAAATCCCCCCTCGCCCCGCTTTGTCAAAGGGGGAAATACAGCGCACCCTGATACAATTTTTCATGTTGTTGTTAATTGCCTGCGCATCAATGTCGTACGCGCAAACGCCGCAGCTACCCGCCAACCTGCAATGGCAGACCAATGATAGCGACGCGGTGTTTGCCGACCCCAATGCGAAGCGCGGCGGCCGCCTCCGCATGTTTATGTCGAGCTTTCCGCCTACGTTACGCCTGGTGGGGCCGGATTCGAACAGCGGTTTTGTCAGCT
>DATIED010000366.1:0-3920 GCA_035455965.1 Spongiibacteraceae bacterium | reverse complement strand
GACGGCCAGCGTGGCCGCCGCCTTGCGCAGGATCCGCGCGAGCGCCCGGTCGAGAAGCAGCAGGCAGCGGATGAAAGCCATCGACGCTTCGCCGATCCCGAATCGGATTTCAGTGCCTATATAAAACTGTGGGATTACCTTGAAGAGCAGCGCCAGGCGCTGACCCAAAATCAATTGCGCAAATTGTGCGAGCGCGAATTTCTTTCCTATATGCGCGTGCGCGAGTGGCGCGATGTCCATCTGCAGTTGGTGTTGGCCTGTCGCGAATTGGGTTTTCGCGATAATCAGCAACCCGCCGATTACGAAGCTGTGCATCGCGCGCTGCTGGCCGGCTTGTTGAGCCATATCGCCGTGCTCGACGAGCAGCGCGAATATCTTGGCGTGCGCAATCGCAAACTGCGTATTTTCCCCGGCTCCAGTTTGTTTAAAAAGCCGCCGAAATGGCTGGTGGCGGCGGAAATCGTCGAGACCACGCAGGTGTATGCGCGCTGCGTCGCGCGTATCGATCCGCTGTGGGTACTCGGCATTAACGATGTCTTGCTCAAACGCAGTTACAGCGAACCGCGCTGGCACGCGAAAAGCGGCCGGGTGATGGCGCTGGAGACGATCGCGCTATACGGGCTTACGCTCAGCGACAAACAGCGCGTGCATTACGGTGCGATCGAGCCGGTGCAGGCGCGCGAAATTTTTATTCGCAGCGCACTGGTGGCCGGCGACTACCGCAGCGACGCTAAATTTTTAGCCCACAATCGCCAATTGATCGTCGATATTCAAGGCCTCGAGGATAAGGCGCGACGCCGCGATATTCTCGCCGATGAAGAGGAGTTATTTCGGTTTTACGACGAGCGCATCCCCGCCGACATCGTCGCGGCGCAGCAATTCGAGCAGTGGCGCAAAGGCGCCGAGCGCGAGCATCCGCAATTATTAATGATCGAGCGCACTCGCTTGATGCGACACGGCGCCGACTCGATCAACGAAGTGCAATTCCCCGCGCATATCGCTTGCGGCGATGTGAACTTTACCCTGCATTATCATTTCGAACCCGGCCACGCGCAGGATGGCGTCAATGTCATCGTGCCGATCGCATTGTTGAATCGCGTGCCGGAGTTTCGCTTCGAATGGTTGGTGCCGGGATTGTTGCGCGACAAATGCATTGCCCTGCTCAAGACGTTGCCGAAGCAGTGGCGAAAATTATTGGTGCCCGTGCCGGAAACCGTCGACCGCATCGCGCCGCAATTAACGCCCGGCGATCTATCGTTGCTTGCAGCACTGGGCGATGGGTTGGCGCGCCAGCTCGGCATAAAAATTCCCAGCGACGCCTGGCAGCCACAAGAGTTGGAGTCGTTCTACCTCGCTAATTTTCGCGTTATCGACGGCGATGGCGAGTTGTTGGCGCAGGGGCGCGATCTCGCCGCATTGAAGCAGCAGTTGCGCGAGCCGATGACGCAAAGTCTGCGGCAGGAAAGCTCGCAGGCTTTTCAGCGCAGTTCGCTGCAGCGGTGGGATTTCGGCGAGTTGCCGGAACGCTATAGTTTCGAGCAGGCCGGCATTACCATTACCGCCTATCCAGCGCTGGTCGACGAGGGCACCAGCGTCGCCGTCAATCTGCTCGAGTCGCCGGAGGCCGCACGCCAAAATTCGGAGCTCGGCTTGATTCGCCTGCTGCAATTGCAAAGCGCGACGACGGTAAAGTATTTGCGCAAGGAATTGCTGCGCGGCAATACCGTTAACCTGCAGTTGGTTGGCATTTCGCAGCGCCGCGAGGATTGGATCGAGGAGATTTTAACGGCCACCTATCGCGAAACTTTTGTGGTGGGCGCGATGCTGCCGCGCAATGCCGCCGAGTTCGAGCAGTTGCTGAAGAAGGGCAGTGGCTCAGTTGCGGAGACCGCACAGCGCTACGCGTCGTTGTTGCAGGCTATCGCCGAACAATATGCCTCTATTCGCAGCGCGCAGCGGCGGGGCAGCGAGTTGGCCTGGCTGCCGGTGCTGGAGGAGATCGACGAGCAATTGGGTTTGCTGTTCAAGCCGGGCTTTATCGTAGCAACGCCGTGGTCGTGGCTGCAGCAGTACCCGCGTTATCTGCGCGCGATTGTGCAGCGCCTGGAGAAATTGCGCGGCCTGTTTCAGCGCGATCGCGAATTGAGCCGCGAATTATCGCCGCTGCAGCGCCAGTTACTCGAGCTTTTACAAAAACACCCCCAGCTGTTAACCGATAACGAGGCGCTGCAGCGCTATCGCTGGTTATTGGAGGAGTATCGCGTTTCATTGTTCGCGCAAACGTTGGGAACGATCGAGCCGGTTTCCGCGAAACGTTTGCGCGATCAATGGCAATTGGTACAGGCGGCCATTCGAAAATAAATGGATGTTTGTTAGAGCGGAATTGATTGTCCACTGTATTTGTACTTCGCACGGAGCTGATGGCGGGGTGAGGGGGAGGTCTTTTGCGGGACATGAAGTAGTTCTCATCGAAGCTGCGAGCGCGATTAATCCGTGAAGCCGACAAGCTCTTCTAGGCCGATAGCACCAAGCAACTTGAACGCTTGCTTAGGTGTGCCGCAAAAGACCTCCCCCTCACCTCGCTTTGGCACGCAGCCTCCGTCTCTTAATAGAGCTTCCACTAGCCAGATATCCGCTTCTGGCACGAGACACCACGTTTCGCTATAGTGCAACGATACTTCTGCCAGCCGATATCGAGGATTTGCGGTGATTCGACCGATGACAAAAATATTCGCCATGGCGTTTATCGCGCTTGCAATGAATGCCAGCGCCGATGAAAGCAAAGCTCCGACAAATCCCGATCCCTGGGAAGGGCTCAATCGCAAAATTTATACATTCAACGATTTTGCCGATCGCAATGTACTGAAGCCGATCGCCAAGGGTTACCAATGGATAACACCGCAGTTTTTGCAGGATGGCGTACACAATATATTCGATAACGTCGGCGAGGTTGGCAACATTCTCAATAGCCTGCTGCAGGCTAAATTTAAATATACCGCCACCGATACCGGGCGCTTGCTGGTCAACTCCACCGTCGGCCTGTTGGGCTTTTTCGATGTTGCGGGGCATTGGGGGCTGGAAGAGCACGACGAGGACTTCGGTCAGACGCTCGGGTATTGGGGCGTGCATTCCGGGCCTTTCCTGATGGTGCCGTTATTGGGGCCGCGCACCGTGCGCGATGGTTTCGGCTCGGTGGCCGATACCTATTCGGATGCCATACCGTATCTCATTACCTACGTGCCGACTCGCAACGAGGTATTGGCCGGTCGAGTTATCGATTCCCGGGCACAACTGCTAAATGCGGAAGAGTTGATCAGCGGCGACCGCTACATCTTTATACGCGATGCTTATTTGCAGCGCCGCGAGTTCCTGGTCAAGGATGGCATGGTCGACGACAGCTTCGGTGCGGATGATTTTTCGGGGGAGAGCGATACTTCGGAGGGCTCATCCACCTCCGGCGATCGAGCCAATCATTGAGGGCACGTACTTTTAAGGGTACCTGACTGTACATGGTGCCCTGGTAAATAGATGCCCTCGTAAATCGGTTAGTCGTGAATGGCAGTCAACGCCAAACCCAGGATATAGCCGGAGGGATTGACCGGATCGACGCGGACTACTTCGCCGCTGGCGCGGAAGCGTTGCTGTTTTTCGGTTTCGGGCTCGATGCACACTTCGACAGTGCTACCCAGGGTCAATGCCTGCTCCGCGAGAATCAGCATGCCCGAGCCACTCAAATCTTTACAGCGCGCCATGAATTCCTTGTCGTCGCTGCGAACTTGCACCAGGGTATTGATTTTCATGCGGATAAAATTACGTTTTTCGTCGTAGACCCGCTGTTCCTGAAGCATCTTTAACTCCTCCATCACGGTTGGCATATCGTTATCGCTAGCCTCTACAGCATAGCCGCAGGTGCCAGCCAG
>DATIED010000365.1:0-2299 GCA_035455965.1 Spongiibacteraceae bacterium | reverse complement strand
GCTTATTCGCGCAGCGGTGCCGCCGGCATGTGGCAGTTTTTGCCGGGTACCGGCTCGGTATTCGGCCTCAAACGGACCTGGTGGTATGACGGCCGCAAAGATGTAGTCGCCTCCACGGACGCGGCATTAACTTATTTGCAGCGTTTGCACGATATGTTTAACGGCGATTGGCTGTTGGCAGTTGCAGCCTATAACTTCGGCGAGGGCAGCGTGCAGCGCGCTATCGACGACAATCGCCGGCGCGGCCTGCCCACCGACTTCTGGAGCCTGAAGCTGCGCGACGAGACGCGCACCTACGTGCCGCGCCTGCTGGCACTGGCAAAAATCGTCAATGCGCCACATACCTATGGCATCAACTTATACGCCGTGCCCAATCAAGCGTACTTCGCCGCCGTCGACACCGGCGGACAATTGGATTTGGAGAAGGCAGCCGATCTCGCCAATATCGATGCGCGCGAAATTTACCTGTTGAATCCCGGCTTGAATCACTGGGCCACCGATCCGCAAGGCCCGCAGCGCTTGTTACTGCCGGTCGCGACGGTCGATCGCTTTAAACAGCAACTGGCGACGCTGACTCCGGCCGAGCGCGGCAGCCTGAAGCGCTACGATGTCGCTAAGGGCGATACCGTGGCGAGCATCAGCCGCAAATTTAGCGTCGATGCAGCCAGCATCCGCGCCGCCAATCAGTTAAAGGATGGCTTGCTGCATCCCGGCCAATCGCTGTTGATTCCGCGCGGCGGTCCTCGCACCGTGGTAGCCGCGGCCGAAGACAGCGGCAAAGTCACGGTGCAGACAAAAGCCAGCGCCAATCAAATTCTGCATACCGTGACGTCGGGCGAGAATCTATTGCGGATATCGCAACGCTACAATGTGACGCCGGAAGAAATACGACGCTGGAATGGCCTGGCATCGGATAATGCCATCAAGCTGGGACAACGGCTCAGCATCTGGAGCACGGCGAATGTCGACAAATCCTTGCTAGCAGAAAAAGAGGTCGCCAAGACCAGCACCAATCGCAAGGTGGGCTACACAGTGCAAAACGGCGACTCGCTCACTGCGATCGCCAGCCGCTTCAACGTGCAGATCGATGATATTTTGCGCTGGAACACTGTCAATTCGCGCGCCCTGCTGCAGCCCGGCCAACGCTTAACGCTTTATCCCGGCGCCAAACAATAAGCCCGCGCCAGACCCATCAAGAAATCACATTAAGTATAAAATCATAATAAAAAGCAAAAGCTTAAAGAAAAGAGTTAAAGCCCACTGCAACCCCGACTCAACGCTTTTTACTATCCGCCAACATCGCCAGCCCCATGCTGGCCTGTTGTACAAAGTGGCAAAAACTCTCGTATTGCTCCTGCTCGATCGCATCGCCGCCGATGCCGCGATCAGCCAGCACCACTCCCACCTGCCTCGACCCCGCATACAGCGACGCCATCACGCAGTTATCGACGGCGATGGTCGTCGCGGTACGCGCATCGATCAAATGCTTTAACTGTCCCGGCTTATCGCGCCGCAGCCACAGCAATTGCCGCGAGTGCAGGCAGTAGGCGAGCAAATTATCCTGTTCGCTTTTCATAGAGAACGACAACGCATCGCGCCATTCGGTGCCCTCATCGCTGAGCGCGTATTTAGCCTGCAGGATTTTCTTTTTCGGATCTATCAGACAGAGCGCTACCCGCTCAAAACCCACGCCGCGATGAATACCCTCCACCACCGTTTGAAATAACGTATTGGCGTCGACCTGCTCCTGGATCATGGTCGCCAGCTCGCGCAAAATACTCAGCTGCAACTGCGGATCGCCGCGACTGCTGCGCACCACCTTGACCTCGGCATCGACCGTGCTCGGAATATAATTGCAGACCTTGTTGGCACCGTAACTCAACGCTACAGCGGCCGCATCCTCGGCGCCCTTCAATAACATTTCGCGCGCATCCTCGCGCGCTAAACCACTGAACTCGGCGACTTTATCGAGCACCGTTTCCAATGCCTCGGAATGCCAGCCCTGCTCCGCGGCAAAGCTGATCTCCTCGCCCAGACGCACGGCCTGCGCGCCGATCGAATCGCATTCGCCATCCTGCAGCGCCTCATCCAGGGTATCGCCCAATTGCCACAACTTGACCAGTTGCTGCGTAATCTCGCGCATGCTGGTACCCAATACGCGGCGCTCGGTGCTCTCGTCGCCGTGTTGATCAGCCAATAAATGCTCCAGCTCGCCGATCTGCGTACCGCGACAACTCCAGAAAGCCATGTCGCCGACATGCAGTAGCAGCGCCGCAACAAATACATCTTCTTTTATCGA
>DATIED010000364.1:0-4383 GCA_035455965.1 Spongiibacteraceae bacterium | reverse complement strand
GACTTGCCGACACCGCCCTTACCGCTAGTGATAGCGATGACATGAGGAAACTGGCGCTGTTTGTCCATTGTGTTTCGCTCGTGGGCAGACGGCACCGACAACTCCTCCATTCGAGGTAATGACTCCTTAACAAGTCGATTTAGCGCCGCAGCGGGGCGGCGACGCGCAGTACGCAAAATATCAGGTTTGCCGCCAACACTCCACACCGGGCCGGCGTGTAATGCCCATGGCCAGTGGCCGGCGCCTTGTCTATACTGCCAGGCAATGGTGTGAACTGATTCACAAAACGGATCCGCCAGTCGTACTGAGCCGACACTAGAAACGCGCCTGACAAAACAATATATTCTTCGACCCATTAGGACAGTCAATGGTTACCGAAAGCCGGGCCTCCGAACGCCTGCCCAGCCTGCCGCAAGTATTGCTCCGAATTCTCGACGCAATTCATAGCGAGCGCGCCGATCTGCAGCATATCGCCAGCATTATCCATCAGGATACGGCGATGACCGCACGCCTGCTCAGCGTGGCGAACTCCAGCTATTACGGCCGCAGCAAAATCTGCCAGACCGTCGAGCGCGCCCTGCTGTTTTTAGGCACCGACACTGTCAAGACCATCGTTATCACGGCGTCGATCAAACAGTTTTTCAACCGATTTCAACCCAATCACCAGCCGTTTATCAAAGCATTTTGGCGCCGCTCGCTGGTGTCGGCCAACTTCGCGCACATTCTCGCCAATCTCACCGGCTATGCGGCGCCGGACGAAGCTTATCTGGCCGGGCTGATGATGGATGTCGGCCAGCTTATTTTGCTCAATCAGAACGATCGCGCCTATCTCGAGTGCTGGAGCAATGCCGGCGACGACCGCGCGCTGCTGGCGCTCGAGCGCGAACAATTCAATAAAGGTCACGATGAAACCGGTGCCGATCTGGTCGACAGCTGGCAGCTGTCGGGTTTTATGGGCGACGCCATTCGTTATCACCACGAGCCGGGCAGCCATATTCTCGATGCCCACCATCTGGTCAAGATTATCAATTTAGCCAGCTTGTTGAGCGCACCCGGTGCAGTGAGCGATGAAGCGATCAATCAAGCCGATCGTTTATTCGGCCTCACCGAGGCGCTGACGCGCGAATTGCTGACGCGCATCAGCGCCGATGTCGAACGCATCGCCGGCGGACTCAATATCGATATCGGCATCAATCCCGACGATGCCTCCGCACAGGCCGCGCACGCGGAGCTGGGCGATCGCCTGGGGCAACTCAGTCAGCTCGGGCAAATGAACAATGAGTTATGGCGCAGTAAATCGCGCAGCGCCCTGGAGCAAGCAATCCAGCGCATCGTCTATATGACCCTCGGCATCGAGCGCTGCGTGTTATTTACCGTCGCCGGCAAGGGCGATGTGCTGGCCGGCTATATCGCCGAAAGCCTGCCGGAAAATAACGGCGGAAAGATTAACGCGGACCCGGATTTCATCGTACCGCTGCTGCCGGAGCGCAGCTTGATCAGCAACGCGTTGCTGGCGCGCAACCCGACGCATAGCAATGCCGTCGATGCGGCGGCGCTGTCGGTATTGGATCGGCAATTACTTAAATATTGCCAGGCGAGCAGCTTATTGTGCTTGCCGTTGGTGGCCGAGCAGGAGCCGATTGGCGTATTGGTATTGGGCCTGACTACCGATAGCGAAAATCCGCAAACCAGCAAACCCATTTTGCTCGCCGCGCTGTGCGGCGAAATCGCCGAGGCGATTCGGCATCAATCGCAACGCCTGGCCGTCGCCACGGAAAACGGCGATGGCGGCGATATGTTGCAAGAAAAAATCCGCGAAGCGGTACACGAGGCCGGCAACCCGCTGAGCATTATCCGCAACTACCTGGAAATGTTGCGCATCAAACTGGGCGAGAGCCATCAGGCGCACGACGATTTGAATCTGATCAAAGAAGAAATCGATCGCGTCGGCGCTATTTTGCTGCGGCTGCGCGAACCGACAGCGGCAGCCAGCAGCACCTCGACGCTGTCGCTGAATAGCATCCTGAGCAATCTGGCGCGCATCTTTGAACAATCGCTATGCGCTACCCATCAGATCTCGTTGAAGCTGCAATTGGCCGACTCGATGCCGCCGCTACACAGCAGTATTACGCATTTGCAACAAATCTTGACTAATCTAATCAAGAACTCGATAGAAGCATTGCCGCCCGGGGGCAGCATAACGCTCGGCACCGAGAGCGGAACGATTGTAGACGGCAGGAGTTTTGCATCGATTACCATCGAAGATAACGGTCCAGGTATTCCGGAAGCGGTTATGCGGCGCCTGTTTTCGCCGGTCAGTTCCAGCAAAGGCGCAGGTCATTCGGGGCTTGGATTGAGCATAACGAAAAAATTAATCGATGAAATCGGTGGTTCTATTTTGTGTAAAAGCAATAAATTCGGTACTCGGTTTCAATTGCTCATACCGGTGACTTAAAGGGTCGATTGCATGCAGATGCGAGCGATCGGGTAATTTTGCGACAATTTCCGGTATTACCTACCGGGCTATCGGGACGGTTGTCTCAAGAAATGGTTTTGCAAAGATTGATGTGCGACGGTGGCCGCCCTGCCCCACTGTATTCAATTAGCGAATACATAATGTAAGTAAATAGTCTGGAGACCAGTGCGGCGGACAGCGCAGGCCGGTCGAGAGCGGCATAGATAAATGACTCTACATTCGTTGGAATTGCTGGATCGCGACGTCACTGCCCGCATATTGCTGGCAGATGACGATCCGCGCCTGCTCGAAAGTCTGCAGGGATTGCTGAAGCTATATCAGTATCATGTCGATACGGCGGTGGGCGGCCAGGCAGCGATCGAACAGTTGAGCAACAATCACTACGATTTACTGCTGCTGGATTTGCGTATGCCGGATATCTCCGGCCACGACGTAATGCAGCATATGCTGACGCACGAAATCGCCACGATGACCATCGTGGTCAGCGGCGAAACGTCGATCGACGACATCTCGCGCGCATTGCGCAACGGCGCCTATGATTACCTGAAAAAGCCCTACGTACCGGAGGAACTGCTGGCGACGGTCAATAACGCCATCCGTAAAAAGCGCTTGGAAGATTCCAATCGCGTGATGGAAAGCCGCCTCAACCGCTCCGAAAAACTCCACCGCTTCATCGTCAACAACTCCCCCGACATTATCTATATCCTCGACGAAAAAGGCTGTTTCAGCTTTTTGAATTCGAAGATAGAACAATTGCTCGGCTACGATCGCAACGAATTGATCGGCCATCCGATCGCGGCGATTATCGAGGAGGACGATTTAGAAAAAGCGCATTATTTCTTCGAGCAGGCAACGCGCTCGGAACACTCGTCGCGCAGCATCGAAATCGCCATGCGGCCGCGCGAAGCCGGACATAGCAAACGCTTTTTCGAATTGGCGATCTGGCCGGTCGATGAAACCAGCGAACTCAACAACGGTGCCGCGCAACGCTATCGCATTTACGGTACCGCGCGCGATATCACCGATCGCATGGAGGCCGAGGCCTTCATCAACTTTCAAGCCTATCACGACCTGCTTACGCGTCTGCCCAATCGCTCGCTATTCAAAGACCGCCTGAGCATGGCGCTGACGCAGGCCGCGCGTAACAACCAACGCCTGGCCGTTATGTTTATCGATCTCGATCGCTTTAAAGTGATCAACGATTCGCTCGGCCATACCATGGGCGATCGTCTGCTGCAGGCAGTCAGCCAGCGCCTGCTCGGCTGCATTCGGCGCGGCGATACATTGTCGCGCTTCGGCGGCGACGAATTCACGCTACTGCTGCCGGACAGCCAAAGTCCGCTGGCTGCATCGCAGGTCGCGGAAAAAATTCTGGAGAGCATCAAAGAACCGTTCAAGCTGGGCGAGCACGATATTTATGTGGGCGCCTCGATCGGTATCGCGCTCTATCCGGAGGGCGGCACCACGCTCGATGCGTTGATCAAGAACGCCGATATTGCGATGTACCGGGTTAAGAATACCGGTAAGGATGGCTTTTACATCTTTAGCCACGACATGACTATTTCGGCCACGCAGCGCCTGTTATTAGAGCAGGATATGCGCCGCGCGCTCGAAAATGACGAATTCGAAGTGTACTACCAACCGCAAATGGATACGCACACTGAGCGCCTGGTCGGATTGGAAGCGTTGGTCCGCTGGAATCATCCGGCCATGGGACGCCTGACGCCGGCCGAGTTTATTCCCGTCGCCGAGGATAGCCGCCTGATCGTCGAGCTCGATCGTCTGACTTTGGCGGCGGCGTGCCGGCAGGTGCGTCACTATCACCAAAACGGCTATCCCGAATTGAAATTATCGGTCAACCTGTCGCCGCTGCTGTTGGATCGCGATAATTTCGTCGACCATATTTT
>DATIED010000363.1:0-3058 GCA_035455965.1 Spongiibacteraceae bacterium | reverse complement strand
CCACAGCGAGCGCGAAGTTCGCATTGTTCCATATTCGCATCGTTCTATATTCCCGCAGCTCTATGTCTATTCGGGTCCGTTTTATTTTTTCCTTCGAATAGTTTGAAGCGCCTTTCCAATTTGCCGCACCTCGCCATTAAGCCGAGCTGCTGCATATGTTGATCAAAATTGACCCCGGAATTCCAGGTGCTCATTGCGGCTACTACCTGGGCTGCGAAATAAAAATCTGACGTTATCTCGGCAAGTTTTCATTGGTTGCCTAAACTGAAGCATGATTAAGCCATCGAAAGGAAAAATGAATGCGGATTTCTTATTTGCTGCCTGGTTTGCTGGCGGCAATGATTGCCAAGCCAACGATGGCTTATGACTTATTCGATCCGAAGCCGGATGCCGATCTCAGAGAATTATCCACCGACCGTCCGGATACCACCGAAAGTCCTTACACCGTAGACGCCGGCCACTATCAGGTGGAGTGGGAGGCAATAAGTTCAGGGCGCGATAAAAACGATGGCGTGCGCACGGAAACCTTAACGGGCTCTATCAATTTAAAAGCAGGTCTCAGCGACAACATCGACGCGCAGCTGGTTTTAGAGCCGCGCACCCATGTGCGTATTACCACGCCCGAAGGTCACGATACCGAACAGGGCATGAACGATACCGAGTTGCGTTTAAAAATTAATATGTGGGGCAACGACGGTGGCGATACGGCATTTGCTGTAATGCCATTTGTGCGTTTTCCGACGCATGCTTCAGCGTTTGGCGATGATGGGAAAATGGAGGGTGGTTTAATTCTGCCGCTGGCATTCAAGTTGCCGGCCGATTGGGATTCTGCCGTTATGCTGGAGTTCGATGCCGTGCGCAATGAAGATAACGACGGCTATGTGCTTGAAGCGGTGCAGTCGATTACATTCGGGCATAGTATCTACGGCGAGCTGAGTGGATTCTTTGAATTTGTCAACGTGATCAGGGATGAGCGCGGTGCCGACAACGAGGGCTATTTTAACGCCGGCGTCATGTACGCCATCGGCAATAATGGTCAACTCGATGCCGGATTTAATGCGGGCATAACCGATGCTGCAGAAGATTCCCGCTATTTTATCGGGCTGTCCTGGCGCTTTTGAAGTTAGCTGACTCGATTCAACGCTTCGTTTAAGGCGCGTTCGAGGCGTTGCTTGTAGCGTAAATAATGCACGGTCTGCGTGCTGCCTGCGTCGCTGACGCAGCGGCTTAGATCGATATCGGTAATATAGCAGGGGTAGGGTTCGCGACTGCTGCGACGCGAAAAAATATAGCGAGCGGCGGTATCGTATATGGCGTCGCCCAACTCCAGCTCGGTGAACTCTTGCTGGTCGCAATAAATATTAAAAATTAAATTGCCGTTAAAATCGTAGTCGGCGATGGCCTGCACGTTAAAACTGTAACTGCTGTCGGCAGGCGAGGGCGTGCGGCGCTCGACGTGAGCCGGTGTCAACTCAGAAACGATCTCGTAATACTCGATGGCATTGTGTTCGCTGTTGTCGAATAAAATATCGGGAGCGGAGCCGACGAACTGCTGGGTTTCACTGCGCTGGCGAAATAGCGTGGATTGCATGAATTGATGCAAGGGCTTTAGCAGCGAATGTTCGTCGCGAAACGGTGTGCTGAAACTATATAAAGAGCCCATCTCGTCGACCACGAAAATATCGGCAGTAGCGTCGCGGCGTTTATAAAATATTTGCACGCGTTCGGCGCGCGCGCTTTGGCTGATGGTCGCCAGCACGGAATTGGGCAGACAGTTGCGATCGAGAACAATGGGGCTGTAACTGCGCTGTACGCGGCCGAGCAATTCGAGTAATGCCGAATAGTTCGGGGCGCGCTGCAGGCTGGGTTGCGCATCCTGCCATTGCAATAGATAAAATTCGCGCTGCATTTCTAAAATGTAGCGCGTGGTCGCCGGGCGTATGCCACTGTAGTAACAGGCGGCGATATCCTGAAATAATTGTTCGACCCGGGTCGCGATCGCCAGTGCGCGCGTCGGACAGAAGCAGCGGATATCGAGCGCCGGTAAGCCGGGATGTTGTTGCGGCGGTAATAGCTGCAGGTAATCGCGCAAACATTGCAGCAGTGCGAAAGGGCCGCGATAGCTGCGCGTGCTGACTTCGCCCCAGCTATTGACAATAATCTGTTCGACCGCCATGACCAGGTTTTCGCGCAAACCGCTATAGACCAGGCTGTCGGTTTGGCTGGTCAGGCGCTCCAGGCCGCGCGCGCGAATATTTGCCAGCGGGTCGATGCCGACATTGATGAACAACTGCATGGCAGTGGGGCGGTTCGGACTGAGAAAGCGTTCGTGTTTTTCGTCCTGGGTATTTTCATCGTCGCGGTGCGCCGGCAGTCGAGCGCGCAGCGCACGCACCATATTTTGTAATTCGAATTCATTGATGCCGTGCTCGCCCTCGATAATGTAGACGCGGGTATAGGCATCGAGCAAACCGTTGATATGGCACCAGGCCAGCAATGCAATTAAATCTTTCGCGCGGCGCAGCGGCACAGCGCGCTCCAAGTCGCGACCATTGATTTGTTCGGCGACCACGGCCCACGCGAGCTGTTCATCGCGCCCGCCCGGCAGCTGACAGAACGTCAGCGCTTCCTCGGCCAGTTTTGGCGCGATACCCGGATTTACCCATTCGACTTTACCGGCTTTGCGCTCGAAGGCTGCATACAACTTACGGCCCAGCACCGTCATGTCCTGGCTGTTGATAATAGCGCTGGCCTGCGTGCGGCGTGCAAATTCGAGCAGAAAGCGATAACCGTTATTGAGCTCGCGTACCAATTCTTTTTGTTCGCTAAGTACCCGGCCAACTTTCCAGTGCGGTCGCGCATCGAGATTCGCTAGCTGATGCTGCGGCCAGCGCCATTCCTTCACCAGTTTTTCAAGTAGTTCGCGCTGCCAGGATTTCGTGCGCTGCGTCGGGCCTTTGCTGATTGCTTTGCCGACTTTGAAATACAGACAGCGGCGCACCAGTTCGAGGCGCTTTGGTTCGTTGCGCGCGACCAGATACGCTTCGAGTTTGCGATA
>DATIED010000362.1:0-3130 GCA_035455965.1 Spongiibacteraceae bacterium | reverse complement strand
TGATCGGGCGTCAGCGAATCCCACGCTTCGACATGCGGATTGCGCGGCGTCAAATCGGTATTGGCCGGTGCGATGCCCAATTGCTTTTGACGCGCCAAACGCTGCTCGCGAATTTTATCCCAGCCCGCCGCGTATTGACCGAGGTAGCGTTTGCGATCGACCTCTTTGGTGTGGTGCGGCGCATGCACGGCGCCGGGCGTGTAGTAGAGGAAGAACGGTTTATGCTGATCGACCGCGCGCAGATCGCGCACCATCTGCTCGGCGTGTTTGGTCAAATCGTCCGGAAAATAATAATTCGGATCCTTCGGCATATCGACGATTTCGTTGCCGCTGATAATGGTCGCCGGTTCAAATTGATCGGACTCGCCATCCAGGAATCCCCAGTAGCGATCGAAGCCCTTCTGCGTCGGCCACGAATCGAATGGTCCTTTACGCGAGCGATGTTCACCGTTGGTCAAATGCCATTTGCCGGTCGCCAATGTCGCGTAGCCGTGCTGCTGCAGAATTTGCGGCAGCGTGACGACGTTGGCCGCCAACTCGCCGCGATAACCGGGATAACCGAAATCCCACTCCGCAACCCAACCTACGCCGGCCGAGTGATGATTGAGACCGGTCAGCAATGCGGCGCGCGTAGGCGAGCACATCGCGGTGGCGGTGAAGTTGTTGTAGCGCAGACCGCTCTGCGCGAGCTTATCGATATTTGGCGTGTGAATTTCCGAGCCGTACGAACCTAAATCGGAAAAGCCCAGATCGTCGGCGACGATCACGACGATGTTCGGCGCTTTGTCGGGCGCTTTGTGATCCATGCGGAAATCGGGCTTGGAATCGCGAATGCTGTTTTTGACAGTGCCGTTAAATGTCGCCGCCGGCGCGGAGGCTGACGAAGTGGTCGCGGCGTGTTTATCGTCGCCGGACTGCCCGCGACAACTGCCGAGCAAAGCCGTTACCAGCACGAACAAAAGCGGAGTGAGCAGTAGGCCGCTGCGGGGACGCGTTGGATATTTGGATTTCATGGCTACTGCTCCGGATGATATTTATGCGGGAACTTTCGAGTGGACGCAGAATAAGCCACGCGAATAATTTCATCAAGTGCTCAAATTGTGTCTTTCGATTTGCACGGCGCAACGCGATTTGTTAAAAGACAGGCAACGATCTGTGAGTGGCGGCAATGAAGGATACGCGCGACAAAATTCTCGATACCGCCGAGCGGTTGTTTTCGACCAAGGGCGTCAACGTCGTTTCGCTGCGCGATATTAATACCGCTGCGGGCGTCAGCCTGGGCGTGCTGCATTATCATTTTGGCGGTCGCGACGGCGTGTTGAAGGCAATACTCGAGCGGCGTTTACCAGCGCTGGCAGTCGAGCGCCAAGCGATGCTGGAGGTTTTGCGCGCCGGCAAGAAAGCACCGACGCTGCCGCAGATGGTGGAGGTGATTGTGGTGCCGCTGGCGCGACTGGCGATCGAGCAGGGCAAAGGCGGGCGACGCTTTATCAAATTGCTCGCGCATCTCAACCTGGAGAAGAACCGCATTTATCAAACCGAGGCGTCCAAGTATTCGGCGCCGGTCGATGCGCAATTGAGCGCATGGTTGATGGCGCAATATCCGCAATTATCGGTGGAGTTGACCGAGCTGCGCCTGTCGATGGCGCTGCACGCGATGTACAACACGCTCGCCGAAATCGGCGAACCGGGCCGCGCCTGGTTTCCACATATCGAAGCGCAGACGCCCGAACCGTGGCAGGTGGTGAATACGCTGATCGAGTTTATTGCCAAGGCGATTCGCTAAGGCATTCCATTAGGAAGATCGTGCTTCCACTTACTGGATCAGTGGTTGCGGGGCGCGCCAGCCGGTAGCTTTTTTCGGGATCGTGTGGCTCGAACAACCGAGTGCTGCCTTCAAAGTAGTTTCTGCGCGCTCCCAACGAAGCCTCCACCGCAATACCGTTCGTAAAGAACGCCTACTGGATCCCGAAAAAAACTACCGACCACCGCGCCGTCAAGTTGGGTTTGTTCGATTTTTTTAGATCAGCTTCGGTGCTGTTAATTTTTATATTTTGGTTAGAGCCCCTGGTACCGAATCTTCGTTACAACTAATCCACAACGAGCCGCGAACCGTTGAATCAACGGCTAGTAGTAGGCTTTCGAGACTCTGCTATTCTTGCGAATCAAAGCAGCCTCCATTCGCTGCGATTTGCATCCCTAACGCCCAGCCTAAATCACAGACCCGCCGGAGGTGGGATTGTCGGCTTGAGGCCCTTGTTGAGCTTCACGCTCTTTCTGCCATTGCTCGCGCCGAGCCTGAGCTTCTGCGAATTCTTCTGCGCGATCTTCGCTCGTATAGATATCTGCCTTGATACGATGGAATCCTGTGGAGAGATGGTGGATGTCTTTCTGGATACTCTCCAAGCTCTGAGCAATTGCATATACGTGCGGCTTGCCAAGCTGATAACCACCTCTCAGCTCCGACATATCCACTACAAGCGAATCACTATAAGTTTTGCCTGTTGCACTGCAGTATGTCACGTCGATCGCGAGCACGGCGGTCATTTTTCCGTCATGATCTTCGGTCAACTGTGTGTAGGCTGATACTCGCTCTTGGCCTGGGCCGAAATGCTTAAGCCCAACACTAAAAAAGTTTACGTCAGTGAACTCAATAAGAAGCCTTTCTGCAGATTGCCCTCCGGAAAGTACTCGAGGCTTGAACGAAACATTCAAAGCGGGGCCAAGACCGACATTGCGAATATGCAAGCGGACAATATGGATGGCAAAATCAAATGAGTTGACTGTCACCTGTAGCTTGGGCTCTGTTTGAACCTCCCTCATCATTCGGGTTTCTTTAACGAGAACCCACGTCAAGGCTGCGTAGACAGCAGTCGCAATGGTAACGACCGCAGTAAAGAGTACTGTCAGCGCTCCCGAGTTTGTATTCAAGAAATTGAGAGGTTCAGTCATAGCTATGTATGTCCAATGACAAGCGGTAGCGGCTGAGTGCAACGAGGTTCAGCGCACGTATTGCGCGTGATGCTCGCGCCTGTATGCATTTCTGGTCCCATTTAAACAATGGAGCGAACTCTTCGATGGATTTTTCATTATGATTAGGGCGAGAAGACCTCTTGAACACCGTAATTTA
>DATIED010000361.1:0-2978 GCA_035455965.1 Spongiibacteraceae bacterium | reverse complement strand
CGCGACGCCCGGCAAGACGTAATCGTGCGCGTGGCGGGCGCGTAGCGGGAAACTTAAACGCCGACTCGCCGCAGTGATCGCGCCGAGTTTATATTCGAACGCGCGACCGAGCTGGCTGTTGAATTCGCTATCGTTCAACGTCAGCAGCATTTCAGCTTCCGCCGGCGTGGTCGACCAAACGATCGAGCAAAATTGTTGGCCGTTATCGCTGCTGCGCAGCGGCAAAAATGCCAGCGGCCCTTCGCGGCGAAAAATTTGCCAGGCGGTGTGTTGGTGCGGCTGCTCGGTGGCGACGGTAGCGACCAATGCGCGATGTCCGTAATCCCACTCGCGCATTTTAAAACCGGCCCACTCGCGCACGCGCGAATTGGCGCCGTCGGCGGCGACCAGTAATTCGCTGCGCAGTATTTTCCCATCTTCGAAAATAATTTCTACGCGATCTTCCTGTCGGTTGAAATCGGCGACCCGCGTCGCGCTGAAAATTTGCACATTGTTATGGCGGGACACGCAATGCAGTAATGCGGTCTGCAGTAAATTGTTTTCGACGATATGCCCGAGCATCGGCTGATTGACGGCTTCGGCATCGAACGTAATCGCACCGGTACCTTCGCCATCCCATACATGCATGTGTCGATACGCCGCGAGCCGGCGCATTGCGACCAGGGGCCATGCACCTAATTGCTGCAGCCAGTTTTGCGATGCGGCGGTGAGCGCGCTGACTCTGCTATCGAAATTATCGACACTATCGTGAAGGGCGGGCCATTCGAGCGATAGCGGCTGCGCTTCGATCAACGCCACGCGCAAGGTACTCCCGCCGAGTGCGGCGGCTAGTGCCGTGCCCGCCAAACCGGCGCCGACAATGACCACGTCGAATTGCTGCGGCAGCATGGTTACACTCCTAAGGCTGCGCCCGGTTGGTAGCCGGCACTGTGATCGATAAAATAATTTTTCCAGTCGGTATTCAGGTCGAGCATGGTTAAACCGATGCGCCGCAACCCGCCGGCGAATAAATTCGGCTGCTCGAACAGCGCAGTAATGCGATCGGAAAATAAAATCGTTTTCCACTGATCGCCGGCCTGCTGAGCGGCGTAGCGCTGCAATACGTTCAACTCGCCGATAGTTTCGCGGGCTGCGTTAGCGTCGGCGATTATTTTTGCCAGTCGCAATATATCGCGCAGCGCGAGATTAAAACCCTGGCCGGCCACCGGGTGCAGGCTGTGCGCGGCGTTGCCGATCAACACACACTGGCGGCGTACCTGCTCGTCGGCGGTAACCAGTTTCAGGTCGTAACTGCCGCGTTCGCCGACTCTGATAAATCGACCCTGGCGCTGCCCGAAGCGCTGCTGCAGCGCGGCGAGAAAATCTTTATCCGTACATTCGAGCAGATCGGCAGCGCGCGCGCCGGTCATCGTCCAAACCAGCGCCATGCGCGGTTGCCCCGCTTCGCTGTCGCTCAATGGCAACAGCGCCATCGGTCCCCAATCGGTGAAGCGTTCGTAAGCCCAGCCGGAGTGCGGGCGCGCGCAACTGATGTTGGCGATAATGGCCTGGCGGTCGTAGTCGTGCGTGGTGTTGCCGATGCATAAGCGCGTGCGCAGATTGGAGTTCGCGCCGTCGGCGATGCTTAATAAGTGCGTCGAAAAACTCTGTTGTTGTTGGTTGTTCTCGACAATTACCGTTGCGTGCTCTGCGCCGGGAATGCAATCGACAACTTTTGCCGGGCTCAGCAGGGTGATCGCCGGTCGTTGCCGTAAAACATTTAACAGGACGTTGCCGAGCCAGGCATTTTCCACCACGTAGCCGAGCGCGGGCCAGGCGCGCTGCACGGTGTTCAGCGTTGCACTGCCGAAATGACCGCGCTCCGACACGTGAATATTTTCGATCGCCGAGGTATGCGTTTCGAGCAGTGGCCAGATGCCGATATTTTCGAAGATACGGCGACTGCCGTAGGACAGCGCAGTGGCGCGCGCGTCGAAGCTGGGGCGATAGGCGGGCGCGGAATTTCTATTGGCGGCGGGAATCGCAAAACTTTCCACCACCAGGATTCGCAGTTGCCCGGCGCTTAAATGCTCGAGCGCGAGCGCGAAGCTGATGCCGACCATACCGCCGCCGGCGATAACGACATCGTAATCCACGCTCACGCGGCAGATCGCTCGCGCATTAATTTTTCGATATCGTGCACCGTTTTCGGCACTTCGCCGGTAATGACTTCGTTGCCTTTTTTCGCGACCACCACATCGTCTTCGATGCGAATGCCGATGCCGCGCCATTTGCGCGCCACTTTTGTGTCGTGCGGCGAAACGTAAATGCCGGGCTCGACGGTCATCACCATACCCGGCTCCAGCACGCGCCATTCGCCGCCGACCTTATAATCGCCGACATCGTGTACGTCCATGCCGAGCCAATGGCCGGCGCGATGCATGTAAAAACTTTTATACGCTTCGGTTTCGATCAGTTCGTTGAGCTCGCCGTCGAGTAAACCCAGATCGGCGAGACCTTGAGTGATTACGCGCACCGTGACTTCGTGCGGTTCATTCCAATGACAGCCAGGTTTGATAACGTCGATCGCCGCGAGTTGTGCGGCCAAAGTCACTTCATACAGCGCCTGCTGTTCCTTGCTGAATTTGCCGTTGACCGGAAACGTGCGGGTGATGTCGGCCGCGTAATGCTCTAATTCGCAGCCCGCATCGATCAGTACCAGATCGCCGCTGCGCAGCACCGCATCGTTTTCGCGATAGTGCAGTATGCAGCCGTTGGCACCGCCGCCGACGATCGTGCCGTAAGCGGGATGGCGCGCGCCGTTGCGGGCGAATTCGTGCAGAATTTCCGCTTCCAATTGATATTCGTACTGGCCGGGCGCGCAGAAAGTCAGCGCGCGGTTATGGGCGTGCGCGGAAATTTTTCCGGCTTCGCGCATGACGCGCAACTCGGCAGCGCTTTTAAATAATCGCAACTCGTGCAACAGATGGTCGAGATCG
>DATIED010000360.1:0-3201 GCA_035455965.1 Spongiibacteraceae bacterium | reverse complement strand
TGGTCTCTCAAATTAGCGTTAGTCGGTCTGGTCGCGCTGGCTATTATCGCCGTCTACCTGGATGGTCAGGTACGCAGTAAATTGTCCGCGCGCTTGTGGCAGGCACCGGCACAGGTTTATGCGCGCGAATTGCATCTTTATCCTGAAATGCCGCTGGCGCCCGAGGATTTACAGCGCGAATTGGATTTGCTTGGCTACCGCAACGGCAAAACTCTGCAGCAATCCGGCGATGAAGTACGTCAGGCCAACAGTTTCAAAATCTATCGGCGGGCCTTTAGTTTTGAGGATGGCGCAGAGCCTGCGCAAGTATTGCAGATTCTGATTTCGGGTCAGCGCGTGGTATCGCTGCGCGACGGTCAGGATAAAGCGCTCGATCTGGCGCGTCTGGAGCCGATGTCGCTGGGCAGCATGTTCACCACCAGCGAGGACCGCGTACTGGTACAGCTCGGCGATGTGCCGCCGCTGTTGACCAATACGTTAATGGTGGTCGAGGATCGCGGATTTTATCAGCATTGGGGTCTATCGCCGCGCGGTTTGTTGCGCGCGACTTTTGCCAATCTGCGCGCCGGCCGCACAGTGCAGGGCGGCAGCACACTGACGCAGCAACTCGTGAAAAACGTTTTGTTGACCAACGAGCGCTCGCTGTGGCGCAAGTTGAATGAAGCCGTAATGGCTTTGCTGGTCGAATACCATTACGACAAAAATACCATTCTCGAAGCGTATCTGAACGAAATTTATCTGGGCCAGGAAGGGCCGCGGCCATTGCACGGTTTCGCGTTGGCGAGCCGGCATTATTTCAACCGTCCCATCGAAGAATTGCGCAGCGATCAAATCGCTATGCTGGTCGGTCTGGTGAAAGGGCCTTCCCAATACGATCCGTGGCGCTCGCCCGAGCGTGCGCAGGCGCGTCGCGATCTCGTGCTGAAAATGATGGCCGACGAAAAACTTATCGACGATAACGAGTATCAGGCCGCAATCAAGCGCGGTCTCGGTCTCGCCAAAAGCAACGCCGCCGATAGCCTGCATCCCGGCTACCTCGATTTAGTGCGCCGACAATTGCGCCGCGATTATCAGGAGAGCGATCTGCAGGTGCGCGGTCTGCGCATTTTCACAGCCTTCGATCCGCTGGTGCAGTGGCACGCCGAGCGCAGTTTGGCGAAGGCATTACAGCAGCTCGACCCGAAAGAAAAAGGTTTGGAAGGTGCGGTGGTAGTCACCGATGTGGTTAGCGGCGAAGTAGTGGCGCTGGTCGGTGGTCGACAGATGCATTACGCCGGTTTTAATCGCGCATTGGATGCGGTGCGGCCGATGGGCTCTTTAGCGAAACCCGCTGTGTACCTCACCGCAATCGAAAGTAAACGTTACACCTTGATGTCTAAATTGGACGATACGCCAGTCGATATCAAAGTGCCGGGTGGTCGCTGGCAGCCGAAAAATTACGATAAACAATTTCACGGCGCGGTGCCGCTGCATTTTGCGCTGGCGGAATCCTATAACGCCGCGACCGCGCACCTCGGTTTGGCTCTGGGCGTATCGAAAGTTTTAGCTACCACGCAGCGGCTCGGCATCGAGCGCGAAATGCCGGTGGTGCCGTCGGTATTTCTCGGTGCCGGTGAGTTATCGCCGCTGGAAGTTGCGGTGATGTATCAGACCATTGCGGCGCAGGGCGTGAGTGCGGGCCTGCGTAGCATTCGCACTATCACCGATGTCGAAGGCACTCCGCTCGCGCGCTTTCCACAGAAGCCGGTGCAGGTGGTATCGCCCGCTGCAATTCATGTGCTGCAATATGCGATGCAGGAAGTAATGCAGGAAGGCACCGGGCGCGTTGCGAAAAATGTCTTGCCGAATTTCCGCGTCGCCGGTAAAACCGGTACCACCGACGATTTGCGCGACTCCTGGTTCGCCGGATTTTCCGGCGATTATCTCGCCGTGGTCTGGATGGGACGCGACGACAATAAATCCACCGGCCTTACCGGCGCTACCGGCGCCTTAAAAGCGTGGCTGAGTTTTATGGCGGAGACCAGTCATGTACCGCTGAATTTTGAAGCCCCTGCCGGTGTGCAATATGCCTGGGTCGACGATGCCACCGGATTGCTCAGTAGCGAAAATTGCGACGGCGCGCGCTATATGCCATTTCTGGATGGCACCGCGCCCGCCGAGCAGGGGTCGAATTGCAATCCTTTAAATGGTTTGCAACATTGGTTTAAAAATTTATTTTAATAACAATTAAAATTTAGCTCAGCTCCGTATTGAGCTTCTCAAGCGCAGGTCGTACAAAGTGCAGCGCTTGCGGTCAGCCGATAGTTATTGACAGACTATTGGCAATGTTGTTTATTGGCCGGCACTAACAAAAATAATGCAATGGAGTTCAATAATCGCGATGGATATCGGCCGGTCTTTATTCTCTGTTTTTAGTTTTTCCCGCCTCTCGATTCAGCACATTCGGATGTTTTTTTTGCTTATTCCGATGGCTGTCTTTAGCAATATCGGGCAAGCCCAACAGGCACACAATATTTTGCTGATTATCGCCGACGATATCGGCGTCGATATGATCGGCGCCTATAAGCCGCTGGTGGGCAGCAACTCGCCGGCGGTGACACCGACCATCGATGGGCTGGCAGCGCAGGGCATTTTGTTTCGCAATGCCTGGGCCGATCCTCTTTGCGCGGCTACTCGTGCCACTATCCAGACTGGTCGATATGGTTTCCGCACGGGTGTGAAAAACATGTTCGGCCCGCTACCGGCCAATGAGTTTTCGATTGGTAAGATGCTGCATCGCGACCCTGCCAACCATCATGCTTTAGCCTTGTTTGGCAAATGGGGTTTAGGTGCCGGGCAATCGGATCCGGTGCATATGGGATACGATGAATTTAAGGGTGTGCTCGCCCCGGCGATTCCCTCCCCCGAAAACTACAACAATTACACCGAGAATAGTGCTTCTTTTAGTGAAAGTTCCAGTTGCGATCAGCATGTGCCTGCTTCCTACACCGACGCTGCTTGCGTTCACACGGGCTCATCGTCGGTAACTGTATATGCAACTAAAAAAAATGCCGATGATACGATCGCGTGGATTAATGCTGTACATAATCAATCGGGAGGTGTGAGGCCGTGGTTTGTGACATTGGCTTTCAATGCGCCACATGATCCGATACACGTCCCGGCGCCAGTTACGAGAGTGAATGGCACCACGACGACTGATCT
>DATIED010000359.1:0-5482 GCA_035455965.1 Spongiibacteraceae bacterium | reverse complement strand
TTTACTGACACGGCTTGCGGATCGGCGCCCAGATAAATTTGTAATTGCTGCAACAACTGTATGCGTCGCACGCTCTCGTAGGATTCCAATTCGGTTTCGGCTTCGACGCAATCGATCAGGCCGGCAATATGATCGCCGCAGGCCAGCGTTAAATCGGTCAGTGTTTTATCCAGGTCCAGCTCGCCGCCGCGCACTTTCACCAACACGCTTTCGAGTACGTGCGTGAAATCGACGATGGTATCGAGGCCGAATAAACCGGATGAACCTTTGATGGTATGCGCGGCGCGGAATATCGCATTAATTAACTCTTCATCGGCGCCGCTTTGCTCGATGGCCAACACGGCGTTTTGCATTTCCTGCAATAACTCGCGCGCTTCCTGCACCAGTAAATGACGGTGTTCATTCATATCCATCGACTAGCACTCCTGTCCGGTAGCTTGTGGCCAGAACAACGATTTCAGATCCAGCAATCTCAACGCATTGCAAACCGCATCGCTGGCGCCGCTGAGAAATTTCAGATTCGGCTCGCGCCGCAAGGTCAACAGCAATTGCACTCCGCTGAGATCGATCTCGGCGATGCCGGTCAGGTCGACTTCGATCGGCTGCGGATCGCCAATGATTTCCACGAGTGCGCTGCGGACTTCGCTCGCCTCGTAAATCGTCAGTGCACCGTCGAATATCAAGCGCGTTTGCTGTTGTGCGCGTAAAACGTGTACGGACATTGCTCCCCCTTAAATTTGTTTTTGAAACCCCTGCCTGCGAAACCCTTGCTGGCGAACAACGCTGCATCGATCTGCTGGCAAGTATTGTTGGCGGATGGGGATCCCGCGAGAGTGTGGATACTCAGTGAAATTAGGTAGCACTACTCAGATGAGGGGACTTTTTGTGACGCAGTTGACTTGCGTCATAGACAGTACCGGCGGTTTTGCGCTGCTATCGTAAAAGCGATGGGCGGATAGGCAGGGCCGAGCGTCGTTGCGGCGTCGGAAATGGGCTGCTGGAAGTTAATAGCGAACGGAACGGACTAGGTAATTATACGTATCGAAGAAGAGCGGCACCGGCTGCTGCGGATTGTATCTGCTGAAGGATCGTACCTACTGAAACAGGCCCAGCAGTTCGAAACTATCCTTGACCCGAAACTTAGTCAGAATATGCGCGCGGTGATTTTCCACCGTGCGCACGCTCAGACCTAACAGTTCGGCGATATCGCGATTGCTGTGCCGCTTGATCACCAGCTGCAGCACTTCGCGCTCCTTCGGCGTCAGCAGGGCGATGCGTGCGGCGCGCACTACTTCGTTGATGCGCTGCACGTGCAAGCCGCGGCTCAACTGCAGCGCACTGTTGATTTTTTCCAGAAACACCGCACCGCTGACCGGCTTCTCGACAAAGTCGTAGGCGCCCTTTTTCATTGCCTCGACGGCGGCGCTGACATCGGCGAAGCCCGTGACGAAAATAATGGGCGGTGGAATACCATGGCGCTCGCCGAGCAGGCGCTGTAATTCGAGCCCGGTCAATTCGGGCATGCGGATATCGGATACCACGCACTCGCAGGCGCGCGGCTCATAATCATCGAGGAAGGTACGTGCAGCGCTGTAAGTCCGCGTCGCGACGCCGATCGATGCTACCAGCTCGGCTAATACATCGAGCAGAATGGCGTCGTCGTCGATCAGATGTACCAACGGGTCGAGCGGGTTGAGCATATTCTTTCCATTGAGGATTTTTTATAGTGGCGACTTTTTATAGTATAGCCCTGTGTAAACTAACTGCCGCCGCGGTCTTACGGGCAAACTACGACGCGACTTCTGCTGAGACTTAATACCGCTGCGACACGCGCCCTATTCGATCTCTAATCCCAAGATATAAGGAATGTTATGGCGGATGGCAGCAGCGAACCGGCACCGAAAGTTGGACTTATTCTGAGCGGTGGCGGCGCGCGCGCAGCTTATCAGGTCGGCGTATTGCAGGCCATCGCTCGCATGTTGCCGGCCGACGCGCCCAACCCCTTCGCCATTATCTGCGGCACCTCGGCCGGTGCGATCAATGCGGCGACCCTGGCCTGCAACGCCGATCGCTTTCGCTACAGCGTCGCCTATCTGCTGCGCTTGTGGAGCAACATCCACGCCGACCATGTCTATCGCGCCGATGTCTGGGGTCTGGTGCGCAATACCCTGCGCTGGTTTGGCGCCGTGATGTTCGGCGGCTTCGGCAAAGGTAAACGCGGCTCACTGCTCGATAGCGCACCGCTGCGCAAATTATTAAAACGCACGATAGATTTCGCCGGCATCGGCCGTGCTATCGACAGCGGCGATCTGGACGCTTTGTGCATCACCGCCTCGGGCTATAGCTCTAACGAATCGATCAGTTTTTTTCAGGGCAAGGCATCGCTCTCGAACTGGCGGCGCGCGCGCCGCATCGGCTGCAAAATGCCCATCGAAGTGCAGCATTTATTGGCCTCCTCGGCGATTCCGTTCGTATTTCCGCCGGTGTTGGTCGATCGCGAATATTTTGGCGACGGCGCCATGCAGCAACTGGCGCCGACCAGCCCGGCGTTGCATCTCGGCGCCGAGCGCATTCTGATCATCGGCGTCGGCAAGCCGCTCGATAGCGGCGCCCGCATTCATGCGCCGCCGTTTCCCTCATTGGCGCAGATCGCCGGCCACGTGCTCGACAGTGTTTTTATCGACAGCCTGGAGGCGGATATCGAGCGTCTGCAACGCGTCAATAAAACCCTGGCGGCGATGCCGGCCGATGCCGTCGCGACGCACGAACTGGAACTGCGGCCGATCGCGGCGCTGGTGATCAGGCCAAGTATTCGCATCAATGAAATCGCCGCGCAACACGCGCAATATTTGCCGCGCGGCATTCGCTTCTTATTGCATGGCATCGGCGGCATGCGCCACAGCGGCGCCAACGTGATCAGCTATTTATTATTCGAGCGGCCATTCTGCCGCGCGCTGATCAAACTCGGCTATGCCGATGCGATGGCGAAGCGCGAGGATATTCTCGCCTTCCTGGGCCAGCCACTAGCTGCTTCGAGTGCCGTCGCCGACGAACAGCCGGGGTTATGAATCGATGGTCAGGCTCGATTGATTCGCAAATTAAAATGGTGATTTAGCTTCAATACGCTTACCACATCAAATCATCCGGAATTTTATATTCGGCATAAGGATCGTCTTCATCGTCCGCTTCCTGCAGGACATTGCTGACCACCACGTAACTTTCGTCGCGCAGTTTGATTTTTTCCGCCACCGACTTTGGCACTACAAAATATTTCTCGTCGAATTTGACGATTGCCAGCCGGCCGTTGCTCAGCTGATTCAGCATGGCCTCGTTGACCAGGATCTTTTTGATTTTAGTGCCGTCGGTAAAGTTGTAGGTCAGCTCGGCGCCTTCGCGGCTCAGCTGACTGTGTTCTATCAATTGTTTTATCTGGGCGATAGCCGCTTTCTGGCGCGCTTCTTCATCGCGCTGGAAGTTCAGCTGGCGATCGCGCTCGACCTTTTCCTGCAGCGCTTGCTGCACGCTCAGCTTGGTTTCGTCGACCGTTTCGATCTTGTGTTTGCGCTGCTGCTTTTCTTGCTTCTTCTTATCTTTATTGGCCGTGCTGACCTTGCGCGAATCGACCAGGCCGGCCTTGAGCAATTGATCCTGCAATGAATTGACCATGACGTTCTCTCTGCTTCCTTCTCTCGTTTTACCCTGAAGCCAGTCTTTGCTCCCTGCTTTATCGGGTAGAATCGGGTGTAATCGGGTGTAAATTGGATATGGACCAGCTAAGTGCAAGCCTCGAAACTCTTGTGAATCAGGAGTTCCTCCAGCTCATTGCCGAGATTGACGAGTTTAAGGGCAAATGGGAAGTCTTAAAAAGGATAATGAATTAGTTATCTTCCAACGAGCCTACCCGCCTTCAAAGACATGAGTAGCCCGTACATCAACCAGTAATCTTACGCGTAACCGCCCGCGTCAACATACGCATTTTTTGCGACAGCGAAAAACGCTGGAAGTTGGTCTTGACCGCGCCGCTGGTAAACGCGGTGCGCTTCGAATAATCGATTATCACATCGACGATTACCGGCCGTTTAGCCGCCGCGAGCGCGCGTGCCTCGGTTATTGCGGCATTCAGGCCCGCGTCATTATCGACGCGCACATAAGCTGCGCCGGTGGCGATGGCGATGCCCTCGATGTTCACCGTGCCCAGCGTGGTGCAGGGTTTGCGGCCATACGGAATTTGCTGCGCCTGCGCGATTTGCGCCAGTTCGCCGTCGTGAAACACGAAGTAGACGATGCCGAGCTGCAACGACGCGGCGGTGACGATTTCCATACACGTCATCATAAAGGCGCCATCGCCGACGATCGCCACCACTTCGCGCTCGGGATACACCAGTTTGGCGCCCATCGCCGCGGGCACCGCATAACCCATCGCATTGAAATCGGTCGGCAGAATTAATTTGCCGCCGCGATAGATCGGAAATAATTCCGCAGTCAGATAAGTGTGATTGCCGTCGTCGACCGCGGCGATGGCATCGTTCGGCAATTGACGGCGCAGCTCATCGAAGAAGCGCGCCGGATTTACCCTGCCCTGCGTATCGTGGCGATACCAGCTCTGCCGATACGCGGCTTTATCGGTGGCGATGCGCGCGGTTACTTTATTTTCGATAATCGGTACGGCGCGCATTTCCAGCTCGGCGAGCAATAACTCGGCGCACAGTTTGGCATCGCCGACGAGTTTAACGGCAGCGGGATAATTGGCGTCGAACACAGCGGGATTGATGTCGATATGAATTAAATGGGGCGGCACTTTGACACCGTAACTGCCGGTGGCGATTTCGCCGAAGCGCGCGCCGATGGCGAGCAGGCAATCGCAGTTCGCAAAAGCATTTTGCGCGGCCGGCACCGCCGAATTACCGAAACTGAAACCGGCGTGCAGCGGATGATCGTGCGGAAAACTGGCCAGGCCCTGCAGCGTAGTTGCAACCGGCGCGCCGAGCCGTTCGGCAATTTTTATCAATACATCGCTGGCGCCGCGCCCGCCCCAACCGACAAAAATGCCGGGGTTGCGCGCCGCGAGCAATAGATCCGCAGCGCGCGTGATGCCATGCGCATCGTCGCAGCGCGGCGGCATTGGCCGCAGCCAGTTCGGTAAACCGTCGATCTCGCCGGGAAACAGCAATACATCGAGCGGCAACTCGACAAACACCGGCCCCGGCTCGCCGCTCAGCGCGATGCGCGCCGCTTCGAAAATGGTCGGCACCACATCGGCGTGTCGCATTACGCGATACGCCGCTTTGGTCAGTGCCTTGGCGATTTGCAGCTGATCGATTTCGTGCAATTGATAGCGATGGCCGGTGTCGTTGCGAATACCACCGGTGATCACGATCATCGGAATGCCGGCCAGCATCGCCTCGCCGATACCCGACGCGGCGTGCGTCAGCCCCGAGGCCGGCACGATCGCCAGCGCGCCGATGGTCGAACCGTCGGCGAC
>DATIED010000358.1:0-3930 GCA_035455965.1 Spongiibacteraceae bacterium | reverse complement strand
AGCAGAGCATTGATCCAGGCGCCATCGCGCGCTATTTCCAGCAGTAGCAGCAGCGGTTGCTCCATGGTTAGCCAGCGGTAATGTGCGGCCAGTGCCAATTGCCATAGCATGGAGGTTATCGCCGCGAGAACCAGCGCGCCGTGTGCGGCTCGAATCCGCCATAGATAAGTGAGCACGAGGGCGAGTACAAAAAAAATGCAGCTGCCCGCCAGATTGCTTAGGAAGGTGATCTGATCCTGCGCCATAGGAGATAGTTGTATGCGACCGTCAGTGGAGAGTTCGGAGACGTCCGGAAACGCCAAGAACTGCCATTATAGTTGCGACATCCAGACTGCGCTTCGAGAATGCGGTTGCCGCAATGATTATTTGCTGATCTGACGGAGATTGTTGACGATATTTTCCATGGCGCGATCGAACAGGATGCCGTTTTCCAGGGGTAAAGCGCGGCGTTGTTGCAGATCATACGCAAAGTCTTTGCGCGTTTTCTCCATGACTTTAAAGCCGAATCGATTGACGAATACGAAGGTGTCGGAGACTTCTATTTTAGTAGCCAGCTTGCAGCGCAGTATTTTGCCGCGCTTGCTGTCCTCGTAAGACAGCCAGGAGCCGACCGGTAGCGCGTCGGCCTTTTTTATGAACTCATAGGTCAGCGCTTTGTAGCGCGCTTGCTGGCGTTCCAGAGCGGTCATTTCCTGCCAGCTCTTGCTGCCGCTACCTGGGGTGTGCCCCAGCGTAATCGCTTGCTCGGCACTAATGGGGCGAAACTCGACCGGCGCTTGCGTTTGCAGTTGGTCCAGTACCTCACCGATCGCGCGAATGGCTTCCTGCGACGCTTCGGCGGTAGCGGATATTTTGGTGAGACCATTGGCTATGCGCAATAACAGATCGGTTTTGATCTTCCCGAGGCGCTGTAATGAGCGTGCGTCATCGTGGCGGTTGGATGCCCAAATCAAATCGTCGACCAGTTGCAGTGCCTCCATCCACTCGGCGCTATCCTCGCCATGCTTCAGGTATACAAGCACCAGCAGCTGCTGCCATTGCTCGACCAGAAATGCGGTAATAGTGATCGGCAATTGCAGTTTTTCGAGGCGGCTAAATAATAATTGCTGGACCACGGCCTTGGCTTGTTGCGTTTTCGCCTGTCCTTCGATCGATTGGCTGGTGCGGCGCTCTACCAGCGAGTTGCGATGCTGCTCTTGCTCGACATGGCTTTGCAGCTCAGCCAGCTTATCGACAAAAATTTGCTCGTTGTCGGCATACTGCTCGTTGATGGCCTGAATGATTTCAAAAATTTTGGTGTAGAGCTTATCTTTTTTCGGTTGCTCGGATTCATCCCAGCCGATGCTGGCATCGGCGATAATGTTGATCAGTTTACGCGCTGGATGACCGGAGTGATTGAAGAAAGATTTATCTTTCAGTGCGACTTTCAGAATCGGAATTTGCAGTCGACTGATCAGAGCTTGAATCGGCACTGGCAGATTGCGGTCATCGAGTACAAAGTCGAAAAACATTGCAACCAGGTTGATGACATCTTCGTCGGGTTGGGGGAGAGCATTCGGTGCGCTTGGGTTGCGGCTTGCCAGCAGACTCTGCACCAATTGGCGCAAGTCGATGCCGGGTGCGGAACCTTCGTCGAATACCGACGACGCCAATTGCTGCGGCGCGAGCAATGCTAAAAAGTCTGCGGTGTTAATCACCGGCCCAGGATTGTTACTGAATGCATTGTAATTGGGTAATTGCGTCAGCCCTAAGCGGCGCATACTCGCCAATAGATTGCTGAGCTCGATAAAGTCGAACTGCAGCGGAGCCGCCTGTGCTGCAGCCAGACTGTCAATGCCGCCGAAGCCTTGTGCCTGCATGCCATCGCCAATTTCATCGGCTGCTTTGTTGATGCTGCGGGTGATTTTGGGTAACACGCCCGAATTGATCAGCAGCTCGTTGGCTGCCGAGTAAACTTTAATCAGCTTGCCAACCACCAGCCGATCGAATTGTTTGAAGATAATAATTTTGGCTTTGATGTTGATATCGAGTAGTTCGCAGGCTGCGGCAAAGCTGCGACAAATCTGCTCGGGATCGAGCGGGTTGTTGTCCTGATCGATCGTAATGCGCGGGATCAGATAATCGAGCCGTGTTGTAAGGTGATAAATAGCTTCCTGACTATTGGTTCGCGCCTTCGCGATCATGCCCGTAATGGCGACTTCCTGCTCGAGCGTATCGTTTTGCACCAGCGTTAAATTGTCTGCGCTGAGATTTTCTTGTGCGTTGGGGCGAGAGCTGGCGGGTGCCTGTGCCAGGGCAAGAAAATTTTGTTCGAAGTTTTGTTTGAATGCATTGATGGCGCCGATTTTTTTAAAGCGTAATTCGCGCATCGATTCGAAATAAAGATTTTGTTCGGCATTACTGCTGGCGCGACTGGATAAATCAAAAAACAAATCGTCGCAATTGCTAAATAAATCCTCCAGATTGTTCAACAGTACGATTATGGCATCGTCTTTAAGCTGGCGGATCAATGGCGGGAATGCGGACCAGGCGTTGGCAGAGCCCTCCACCATCTTTAAATAATCTTTTTCCTTAGACATTGCTGCGAACCCCTATCGAGCTAGGGCGAAATGCCTCTGCTCATCCGCCTCATCACCATGGCGGCAACGGCTGTCACGGTTTTGAGCTCGCTTCTGGGGGGCGTGCTTGAACCGCTAAAAGAATCATAGTGGAAACCCACTCGAAAAGATAGCGCATTGAAATGTCAGTATTTTTTACACTAATGCACGGTTGCCCCGCAGTTGATAGGCGGCTAGTTGATAGGTATCGAGAGGGCGCTGGATAGTCCACTTTCAAGCCCATTCAGATCGACCGCCGTAATCGCAAAAGTATAGGAGCCCGGTGCTGTTAACGTTAAGCTTAAAGACGTAGTGGTGCCCCCATTAACGGGCACCGTCGTATCCTGGCTGGAATCCGTGCCTTCCAGCAGATAATAAACGCGATAGCCGGAGATATCGCTCAGGGAGAGCGGAGAACCATCCGCTCGAGCACTGGGTGCGTTCCACTTTAAAGTGATCTTATAGGACGTAGGTGCCGGTGTGATTGGATTGCTGGTGGGTGGGCTGGTATTGGTCGAGCTACTTGGGCTGGAAACAGGGTTGTCGCTGACGGGGTTGCCTGAGTCCGATGGCGGAACGCACGCGGTCAATAGGAGCGCAAGTCCGAGCGTTGCGGAGATTCCCCAAAGGGTTTGCATAGACCGTACCCGTTTTTTATCCGTGGGATGACTCAATAAGGCGGATTAGAGTAGCTCATCCATTTCAAATTAGCTTTTTTGTAAGGCTACTTCATTATACATAGCGAATTGTTGGGCCAACGACATTTGAACGCAAATTGTGAAGCGCTTCACTGCTTTGTTGCAAGAGTTTAGCTCAGCGATCGCGCTGCACTGCTATTTGACACAAGTCTATTAAAGCTTTGTGACAATCCGACTCTTTAAATGTCGATAGCTCGGCGAGCGCCAAATCGGCGTAGCGCAGTGCCTGTTCGCGGGTGTAGTCCAGCGCTCCGCAACGGATTACGGCCTTGGTTATAGCTTCGATTTGCGACGGGTCGCGCTGCGCGATTGCATCGATGACCAACTGCCGCTCCGCGGCTGTTCCGGCTTTTATAGTGAAGATCAGCGGCAGCGTAGGTTTGCCTTCGCTGAGATCGTCGCCAATATTTTTGCCCATCTTTTGTGGGTCGCCGAGGTAGTCCAATAAATCATCGGCCAACTGGAAAGCGGTGCCCAGGTACAGTCCGTAACGATAAAGTTTGTCTGCATCGATGGTCGTTGCACCATGTAGTAGAGCGGCGCCCTTGGTCGCTGCGGCAAACAATACCGCTGTTTTACTTTCGATAACCGTAAAGTAAGCGGCTTCGGTAGTTTCTGGATCGCCAGCCTTCGTC
>DATIED010000357.1:0-5513 GCA_035455965.1 Spongiibacteraceae bacterium | reverse complement strand
TTGCGTTTTACCGCCTGCTGCATTTGCCGCAGCGAATTATTTTCCCCCTCCAGCACAGGATCCCATAATTGTCGCGCATGCCAGGGGACTGAACATTGACTGCGGCACGCCAGACGAATGCGCCCACCGCCCAGATCGGGTCCCCGCCCGGCGTTATCCAGCAAGTGCTGGAGCGGCACATTCCAACTGCGGTCGACATAGCCGCGCGCGTCGAAATCGGCTAAAAAAAATACCGCGCCGACAATCTGCAAACGTTGATTAATACGTAGAAAACAGGCGTATATCTCTCGCTCGGCAAACTCAGGTAAGCCCACCACCTGATCCAAAACCGCCTCGAATTCCACCTGCAGCATTTCTTTGACTAGCTGGTCGCCGTCAAAAAACACCACCGCCTGGTGCATGACACCCTGCTCGCGCGTACTCATCCTCGGATTCTCAAATTTCCCAGTGCATTCACTGCCGGCTCTTCACTCGACCTTTTACGCCGCTGTAATTATGGACGGCGCGCTATAAAAGACACGCCGCGGATTGTGACCGACTTGGCAACCCCACATACCGGCGCTTTCTTATACCGCTTTGATCCATCGCAATGCCGGCTTTCCACGAAATTGCAAAGCTTACAAGTATGATCGACCAACTTCTGAAACTTTTTATAATGATGCTCCGCTTAGTACTTGATCTATAAACAAAAGAGATGTATACAGACAAGGGCACGCAACCCTTCGCACGCGATGCCCCCTTATTTACCCATCAATAAAACGAAGGATTTTGTAATTACAGCGATCGGGGTTACGGTCTTAAGAAGAAGAGGTCGAACCAATAGTATCGTTCTTATAACTAACGTCAAAAACGCTCAACCGTGGAGAGCATCACTATGAGTTGCAACCTCAAGAAGAAACCATTGACGACAGCTATAGGGTATGGATTGCTCTCACTAATGGCCGGCTCTGCGATAGCGGCCGGTATCGAAGAAGTTACAGTTACCGCGCAGAAGCGCGAAGAAAATCTGCAGACCACGCCGATCGCTATTACGGCATTGTCCGCCGATGCACTGCAAAATATGGGTATTACCGGTTTCGACGGCCTGGCCCGTTCGTCGCCCAGCATCTCGTTCACACCGTATCCCAGCTCGACCAACCTGTTGATTATGTATATGCGCGGCCAAGGCGTGTCCGACGCGATGCAGATCACCAGCGACAGCTCGGTCGGCCTGTATAACGATGGCTTCTACATGTCGCGCCCGCAAGCGGCGACCGCCGACATCGCCGATATCGAGCGCATCGAAGTATTGCGCGGCCCGCAGGGCACTTTGTATGGTCGTAACACGACTGGCGGCGCGGTTAACTTCATCAGCAAAAAGCCCACGGGCGAATTCGGTTTCAAACAGGATCTGAGCTTCGGCTCGCTCGATGCGTTCCGCAGCCTGACCACTGTAAACCTGCCAAAGTGGAACGATATTTCAACCAAGTTCACGTTCCTGAAAAGCAGCAAGGACGGTTGGGTTAAAAACGACGGCAGCTCGCACGACTATGGCGAGCAGGATCAAAAAGCCGGGCGCCTTTCCGTACGCTGGGAAGCCACGGATAATTTCCTGGTCGATTATTTCTTCGATAAAGGCAATTACGATTCGACGCCAAGCTATTATCAAAACGGCGATATAAGCGGCGCTATTTGCACACCCGTGAACTCTGCAGCATGTTACGGCCCAACACCAACCAATAAATTTTATACATACAATAATAAGGATGCCGCGGATCATACCTATCGCCCGATCGACCTGAATCTGAGCACGTCGAGCTTTGAATCACATGGCCTGACATTGACCTGGGATATCAATGATTCGTTGACGATTAAATCGTTGACCGGTTACCGCGAAATCGATTGGCATGCTTATCAGGATTACGCAGAATCCTTCTCTGGTTCCACGTCTTTCCCTGTTGGCTACGTTACTGACGATTTGGTAAGAAGCCATCAGTTTTCGCAGGAATTCCAATTTATCGGTAACTTGCTCGACAATCGCGTCAAGTACGTAAGCGGCCTGTATTACTTCGACGAAGGCGCATCGCACAGCGAGATTCTCGATATCGGCTTGCCTTACTACGCAGCGGCTCCTGGTGTTGCCTCTGTCTTTGGGCTGCCATTAAATACCCATAAAGATCGGTACGCGACGAGCGATGCGCAGTCGTTAGCCGCATACGCGCAAGCTACCTGGACACCGCCCATCCTGGACGACAAACTCGATGTCACTGTTGGTGCGCGGTATACCAATGACAAACGCGATGCAACTCGGACATTCTCAATCGATGCCGCGCCGTTCCCAGCGCAATTCGAGGATGCCAAGGCCGACCAAACCTTTAATCGTTTCAATCCTGCGCTGACCGTCAACTATAACTGGACCGATGAGCTGAGCACTTACGCCAAGGTCGTTACCGGCTATAAAGCCGGCGGCTTCAGCGAATCGGGCCCGATCGGCAGCTTCGATCAAGGCTTCGATCCGGAAAAGGTTGTCACCTACGAGGTGGGCATGAAGTCCTATTGGCTCGACCGCCGCGTACGCGCCAACTTCGCCGTGTTCAGCAGCAAATTTGACGATTTGCAGCTGGGCTTTACGGTAGATCCGGCGGACAGCTCGGTAGTACAGGCGTATAACGCGGGTAAGGCGACGATCAACGGTGCGGAAGTCGAGTTGCTGTTCCAGCCAATCGACGACCTGTCGTTCAGCATCGACTACACCTACCTCGATCCAAAACTGGACAGCGTGAAAGCATTGGCCGGTACAACGTTTGATCCCGCTATGAACTCGGCATCACCCTATCAAGTCGGTGATAGCATCAAAAATGTTCTGGTGCTGCCGTACGCACCGCAAGATAAACTCAACTTAGGCACGGATTATACGTTCCTACATTTCGACAAAGGCACAGTAGCCGCACATCTCGACTATACATTCCAATCGAAGATGTATGACACCGCGCCCGCAGGTACCGATGTTCCCAATCGAGACAACTATCTGGTTCCCTCCTACGGGTTGCTCAATGGTCGGTTGATCCTGGCTATGGATTTGCCACGTGGCGACAAGGCTAAAATCGCTCTGTGGGGTAAAAACCTCGCGCACCACGATTACAAAACCCAAGTAATCGGTAACGGTAATAGCATCCCAACTTACAATGCGAACAATTTAAACCCTGTTACACCTGCTGGGTACAATACCCAAGCTGCAATTTGGGGAGAGCCAGCTAGCTTCGGTATCGACCTGACCTACGAATACTAAGTTGTATCGAGTATTTGTAAAAAGCAGTTTGAAAAAGTAAAGCTACAAAAAAAAACGCCTGCTAGCGCTAGCAGGCGTTTTTTTTGCGTTGAATTTATTGTTTACCGATCGAGCCTACTGCAACAGAGGAATCTACAGTCAGGCTTTATTCGTACGCTTCATCCATATTCGGGATGAATAACTCCATGCCGGGCGGTGCGGAGATGCAGGTCTCGTCCCAATACGCCTGCGCGATTTGAATTTTGCCTTCGTCGTTGACCACGAAGCGATCGATCACATGCAAATCGAGCCCCTGATTCGACGCTGGCAGCCGTACCTGCATAATAAAATCGAGCACGCCTTCGTTGCCGCAGGCCGCCATGCGATTGACCTTCGGCGACATCTGACGCGTAGTGTCCTGATGCGCAAAATTCCAAAATGCCGTGATGCCCTCGTGGCCGATAAACGCCGGCGTGCCCACTGGATCGCTCCAACTGGCATCCTCGGCGAATATCGATAACAACAACTCTTTGTCGTGGTTAGTCCATGCCTTCACATAAGTGTTGATTGCTGCGCGTACTTGATCGGGGGTGGCTGCCATTTTACGTTCTCCTCAATAATGTAATTATCGCTGCACTGTCAGGAATATTTTTGGATCACCGCATTGGCGAAACGCTCGAGACCTTTTTTCTTTACGTCCAGATTGCGCATATCGTCGCCCTCTTCGATCCAGCGCACA
This sequence comes from Spongiibacteraceae bacterium, assembly GCA_035455965.1. Lineage (GTDB taxonomy): Bacteria > Pseudomonadota > Gammaproteobacteria > Pseudomonadales > CAMLJR01 > CAMLJR01. The sequence goes on along the minus strand of DATIED010000357.1, from coordinate 1,527 downwards.
TCGCCCCACGGCGACATCAACCACGGTGAAATCATGGTGGCGTTATGCACATGCATGGCCTGCATTTCATCGACGATGGCCCGGGTCAACGGTTCGGATAACGCGGCGCAGACATCGAAGCTTTCCACGGGTAGTCCGGCTTCGCGGCGAATATCGTGCATGCCGCCAACCACGGTTTTCAACTGCGGCAGGTTCATCGGCAAGCCCAGCCAGCCATCGTTCAAGGCCGCGCGGCGCAGCGCCGGTTTGCTGCCGCCGCCGCTCCATATCTTGATCGGCTGCTGCGGCGCGGGGCACATAATTGCATCGTCAAAATTAAAAAATTCGCCGTGATGATTAACTGGTTTGCCGCTCCACAATTTACGCATCACCGCCAGCATTTCATCCATGCGGCGACCGCGCGAGGGAAAGTCGACTCCCACTAAATCGTATTCTTCTTTGATCCAGCCGACCGACACGCCGCAGGTGACACGCTCCTGCGTCAAGGCCGCTGCTGTCGACACCGCCTTCGCGGCGGTAAACGGATCGCGCAAGGCCGCGAGATAAATATTGGTGGCGAAGCGCAGCTTTTTAGTGACCGCGCCCATCGCCGTGATGGTGCTCCACGGTTCCAGCCACGGCGTATCTTCCGGCCACCAGATTTTGCCGTCTTCGGTGTAGGGATATTTGCTATCCCAGTGCGTGGGCATGATTAAATGATCGGCGACGGTGATGCCGTGGAAGCCTACCTGCTCGGCAAATTGCGCGATCTCCAATAATTGATCGAACTCCATATTGGATACCAGCGATAACCAGAACTTCATAATCATTTCCTCATTATTGATCTACTCGGCGGCCATCGATTCATCGGCGCAACCGCAGTAATTACTTTCGACCGCCGCGCTATAAGCGCAGTATTGCCGGCGTTTTTCGACGTCGCAGTGCCGCCAACTATACAGGATATTTTATGCCCGAGAGCATGCGACGACTGATCGGCTCAGCGGTATATCGACAGCCAAAAAAATTGCGCTTATCGAGCAACGGTGACACGACATTCATTAACTTAATTTAATTTAAAGCAGCGCCTTGCTCGCCACAATCACGCCATTGCGATCCGCATACACAAACTCGCCCGGCTTAAATGTCACGCCGCCAAAGGTAACCGGAATATTCAAATCACCGATACCGCGCTTTTCGGTTTTTAACGGCACGGTGTTGAGCGCCTGCACGCCGAGCTGCATTTCGCCGATCGCATCGACATCGCGAATGCAGCCATAAATAATAACGCCGGCCCAACCATTTTTGACCGCGCTCGCAGCGATCATATCGCCCAACAACGCTTTGCGCAGCGAGCCGCCGCCATCGACGACCAGCACTTTGCCCACGCCCGTCAAACCCAGTTGCTCTTTCACCAACGAATTATCTTCGAAACATTTTACCGTAATGATTTCGCCGCCGAAGTTAGCGATACCGCCGTAACTGTTGAACATCGGTGTTAAGACTTGCACATCATCGGGAAATTGATCGCAGAGATCGGGGGTCGAGATA
>DATIED010000356.1:0-2624 GCA_035455965.1 Spongiibacteraceae bacterium | reverse complement strand
CGGGCTGCTCATAGGAATATCCTCAATGTTAATATTCGAGCGATGACTGAAATCGTCGGTACGCCAGTGTCGATGCAACGACCGTGCCTCGCTATCGTTTTGGATGCTGCGGTGTTGCGAAATTTATTTTTAAATACTGCGCGCTGCGTAAAGAAAAAGTGAAAGCTGGATAAACCGTTATCAAAAGCATTTTTGCCGCATGATTCGATGTGCCCTGTGGGCGCCCTCAACCATTGATACGGTGATAAATACCGACATGCCTGTACAAAAGGTCCGCCAAAATATGTCCACGAAGAAACGCTCAAACAAACAGGATGGCATGCGGCGGACCGGTGCTTGTCCGTGCGGCAGCGATAAAAGTTACGCGGCGTGCTGCGAGCAATTGCACAACGGCGCACCCGCAGGCAGCGCCGAAGCGCTGATGCGTTCGCGCTATAGCGCCTTTGTATTGGATTTGCCGGAATATCTGCAGCGCAGCTGGCATAGTTCGGTGCGGAATAGTTCGGTGCGCAAGGCCGATACGGGTTCGGACGCCGGGCACGACAGTCTCGACAAAATGCGCTGGCTGCGGCTGCAGATCAAACGCCACGAGCCGAGCGGCGACGATCGCGCCATCGTCGAATTTATCGCTCACTATAAAGTTGCCGGCCGTGCGTATGCGCTGCACGAGATCAGCCGCTTCGTGCGCGAGGAGGGCCACTGGTTCTATGTCGATGGACAAGTGATCGATGGCCAGGTAATGGAGTGAACGCGCCGAATAAGTATTATTAAGAGCTAATATTAAATATTGGCAATGCACGTTGATCTTGACTCATCCTTTCCGTACTTTGTCGCCTATAGGCAGCGCGTAGTGCGCGGCCAATAATAAATGGGACAACTCTCGCTATGGCCGTGGATGTGACGACGGATTTTCTGGTGGTCGGCAGTGGTGCCGGCGGCATGACGGCGGCGGTGGTCGCGGCCGAACTGGGCGGCAGCAGTTTAGTCATCGAAAAAACCGATCGCTACGGCGGCACCACGGCGCTGTCGGGCGGCGGGATCTGGATTCCCAATAACGACAGCATGCTGCGCGCCGGTCTCAAGGACTCGGCGGAGGAAGCGGTCACTTATCTCAAGCAGGTAATCGGCCCGGATGTCAGCGAAACGAAAATTCGCGCCTATGTAAACGAGGCGGCGGCGATGGTGCGCTTCATGGGCGAGCGCACGCCGGTGCGTTTTCACTCCGCGGAGCACTACGCGGATTATTATCCGGAGCTCGAAGGCGGTAAAAATGGCGGCCGCACGCTCGATCCCGAGCCGATTAATCTGAGCCAGCTCGGCGAACATTTTCCGCTGATGCGCTGGCCGGATTATCTCGGCGGTTTTATGCGCTTCTCGATCACGATGCGCGAAAGCCGCGAGATGATGGATCTCAGTTTAAAAGGCTCGCTGTATATGGCGCGCAACATCGCGCGTTATTACCTCGACATTCCGGCGCGGCTGCGCGGTTTGCCGGATCGGCGTTTGACGCTCGGCCGCGCGCTGGTGGCGAGTTGCCGCAAGGCCATGCTCGATCGCGATATTCCGCTGTGGCTCAATACCGAGGCCGAGGAATTAATCGTCGAAAATAATCGCGTGGTCGGCGTGCGCGCGAAGAAGGACGGCGCGCCGATCAATATCCGCGCCACCAAAGGCGTTTTATTGGCGGCGGGCGGCATGGGTCAAAATGTCGCGATGCGCCAGCAGTACGGCCAGCTGCCGACCGGCGAAACCTTCAGCAGCGCGGCACCGGCCGATGCCGGCGACGGCATTCGCATGGGTTTGGGGCTGGGGGCCGCGCTCGAATTTATGGGCTGCGCATGGTGGACGCCGAGCATTCGTCTGCCGAACGGCAATCTGCAGGCGTTGATCGTCGGCAAATCGATGCCCGGTTCGATTTTTGTCGATGGCAAGGCGCAGCGCTATTGCAACGAAGCCGCACCGTACGAAGATGTCACCAAGGCGCAGTGGCGCAATCACCGCAACGGCGCGCCGAGCGTGCCGGCACATATGATTTTCGATGCGCGCTTTCGCCATAACTATATGATCGGCACCATGCCGCCCGGCAAAATTCAAAACGATGCGCGCATTCAGCGCGACTACATCGACAGCGGCTTTTTGAAAAAAGCGCAGACGCTGCGCGAATTGGCGGCGCAATTAAATCTTGATGCCGATGCGCTGGAAGCAACCGTGGCGCGGCATAACGAATTCGCGCGCACCGGCAAGGATTTGGATTTCGGGCGCGGCGATAGCGCCAGCGATCGCTACTACAGCGATTTAACGATTAAGCCGAATCCGAATCTGGCGCCGATTGTCGCCGCACCGTTTTACTCGGTGGCGGTCTACCCCGGCGATCTCGGTACTAAGGGCGGTTTGAAATGCGATGAGTTCGCGCGCGTGGTAACCGAGAGCGATCAGGTTATCGAAGGCTTATACGCCACCGGCAATTGCGCAGGCTCGGTGATGGGCGACAGCTATCCTGGCGCCGGCTCGACCATCGGTCCATCGATGACCTTCGGTTATGTCGCGGCGAAACATGCGTTGAATAAATAAAAAATCCACGTTGCACGGAGAATACGATGGCTAAAGTACAAACGACGTATGCG
>DATIED010000355.1:0-4055 GCA_035455965.1 Spongiibacteraceae bacterium | reverse complement strand
CGCGCGGTGCTGAAGTCGGGCTCGCCCGCCTCCAGATGCACGATGTCGCGTCCCTGCGCCGCCAGTGCCGTGGCGCGCGCCAGTACTTCGACCACGCGGAATGGCTCGATGTCGAGCAGACGTTTGGCAAACAAATTATTCAATACTCTCTCCCGTTTCATCGCGGCGCTGCTCAACCAGCTTGCGGCGAGGCGGCTATTGTAGACGCGGTCGATTGTCGTGACCATGAGCCGATAGTCATGACCATGAAAAGACAGTGCGAGTCGTGCATTTACTGCGCGCAACGGTCGATGCCCCACCGCCGGCACTAAGCATCTACGTCTGGCGTTGCGCGCGGTTATCTGGTAGGTTTGCGCGCTTAATAATTGCAGGCGAATACCAGCCAACCTGCGGTGGGTGAGTGGTGCCGCAAATCGGCAGCGTTTTAAGTTAAGAGGCGTTGACATGTCAGCAAAGAAACAAGAGGTGGCTACCCCCTTCAAAAACTTCGAGCCGTATAAGCTCAAGAAGGGCGAGGAGTATATGAGCGACCGGCAGAAGGATCACTTCCGCCACATCCTCCGGCAGTGGAAAGCCGAGCTGATGGAAGAGGTCGATCGCACGGTATCGCATATGAAGGACGAAGCGGCCAACTTTCCGGATCCCGCCGATCGCGCCACCCAGGAAGAAGAATTCAGTTTGGAATTGCGCACCCGCGACCGCGAGCGCAAGTTGATCAAGAAAATCGACTCCACGCTCGACTTGATCGATAACGACGATTACGGTTTTTGCGAAGCCTGCGGCGTGGAAATCGGCATCAAGCGTTTAGAGGCACGGCCAACAGCCACGCTGTGCATCGACTGCAAAACGCTCGATGAAATCAAAGAGAAACAAGAACACGGCTGAGTTGTGCCACTCTAAGTGGCAGGTAAGCGGCAAGTTTTGTAAGGGGAGGTTCACCCTCCCCGCTCCCGCCTTACACTGCAACACTTCGCTCTCCCTTTCCAGATATCTACATTAGCTGCGCGCCATGTCCGCTGAGCACACTACCGCTTTAGGCTACCCATCCGCTTTTGGTTATATAGGTCGCTTCGCTCCGTCGCCCACCGGGCCATTGCACTTCGGTTCGCTGCTCGGCGCACTGGCCAGCTTCCTCGACGCTCGCGCCAATGGCGGCCGCTGGCTGGTGCGCATCGAAGATATCGATCCGCAACGCGAAGTGGCTGGCGCCGCGCACGACATATTGAAGTGCCTTCGGAGCCATGGCCTGTGGTGGGATGGCGAAGTGTGGTACCAGAGTCGACGCAGCGAATTCTATCGCGCTGCAATCGCGCAGTTGCTGGCTGCAAATCGGGCTTTTTATTGCGTCTGTTCGCGCAGCGAACTGGCCGACAGCGGCGGCATCTATGCCGGTCGGTGCCGCGCCTGCACGCTCGCGCCGAGCGCGCCCTACGCCATTCGCCTGCGCGTCGACGACTGCGATATCGTTTTCAGCGATGGCATTCAGGGCTCGATTCACCAGAATATGGCGCGCGAGGTTGGCGACTTCGTGCTGTTTCGCAAAGAAAGCCTGGCTGCATACCAATTAGCGGTGGTGATCGACGATGCCGCGCAGGGCATCACGCATGTCGTGCGTGGCTCCGATCTGCTCGATTCCACCGCACGACAGATTTTTCTGCAGCAACGCTTGGCATTAAATACTCCGCACTACGCGCACATTCCCGTGATCGCCAATCGCGACGGGCAAAAACTCAGTAAACAAACGCTTGCACCCGCGCTGGAGACCGGGGCGGCACCGCAAAATCTGCTGGCCGCGCTGGAGTTTCTCAATCAACCCCCGCCCGAGGGCAATGCGCGCGACTCGGTCGAGCAAATACTTTGCTGGGCGGTTGCACATTGGCAATTGGCGAATGTCCCGCGCCGCCTGTCCCGCAGCGGTGCCGATCTGCCGGCGAGTTGCCGCCGATTTGCCTAGTTGAGCGCCTGTGCTTTGCATCTTGCGCGAGCGTTAAGTACTATCTCGCGATCTCTCATCTGCGGCATATCGCCATGTATTTGAATCCCACTCTGCTGCTGCTGTTAGGGCTCAGTTTTATATTCGCACCCTCGCTACAGGAATGGGTGTTGAGCGGTCACGACAACTGGTATCGCCCCTACCTGGTATGGATCGCCCTGATCGTTTTTATTTATTGGAGCCGGCGCGGCAAAACCCACGATGAGTTTTAATCTGACCCATCTGTTTTTGGCGGGGCTGGGTTATTTGCTGCTGCTATTCGCGATCGCGCACTTCGGTGAGCGCGGCTATTTTCCGCAACGTTTATTGCGTCATCCGCTGGTTTACATTTTGTCGCTCGGCGTATTCGGCGGCACGACATTTATCTACAACACGGTGGATACGGCGTACACCTACGGTTACGGCTATCTCGCGCTGTACACCGGCGTCGGCGGCGCTTTTTTATTTGCGCCGTTGCTATTGTCGCCGCTGCTGCGAATCTGCCGCCTCTATCAACTCAGCTCGCTCGCCGATCTACTGACGTTTCGATTTCGCAGCCAATGGGCCGGCTCGGCGGTGACGCTATTTATGTTGCTGGCGATGATGCCGCTGCTGGCCCTGCAAATGCAGGCGGTATCCGATACCGTGCATGTATTGACCAGCAACCCCACGCAAATTTTTACGCCGGCGCGCCGCGCCGACGGTTTAGCGCTGATGTTCTGCATCATCATCTCGGTGTTTGCGATTTTATTCGGCTCCAAACACCGCTCGGCGCATCAGCATCACGACGGCCTGGTGGCCGCCATCGCTTTCGAATCGCTGATCAAACTGCTGATTTTTCTCGGGCTCGGTCTGTTTGCAGTGTACGGCGTATTTAACGGCTTCGATGGGATGGATGGATGGCTGCTGGCCAATCCTAGCGCTCTGGAATCGTTGCGCTCGCCGATTCGACAAGATTCTGCGCGCGCGCTGATGCTGATTTTCTTTTCCGTCACCATTTGCACACCGCATATGTTTCATATGCTATTCGCGGAGAATCCAAGCCCCAAAGCCTTGAATCAGGCAAGCTGGGGATTTTCCATTTATCTGCTGCTATTAAGCCTGCCGGTGCTGCCCATTCTGTGGGCGGGTTTAAAACTTAATACTTCGCTGCCGCCGGACTATTTCACGCTGGCGCTCGGTATCGAGCAACACTCCGCGCCGATTGCGTTGCTGGTTTACATCGGTAGTTTATCCGCGGCGAGCGGCGCGATTATCGTCATCACGCTGGCGATGGCTTCGATGTGTCTCAACCATTTAATCCTGCCGTTTTATCAACCCGATACCGATCGCGATATTTATCGCTGGCTGCTGTGGACGCGGCGCGTGCTGATCGTCGCGATTATTATTTGCGGCTACTTTTTTTATCAATCGATCAGCGGGCGCGAGGAATTATCCGATCTCGGCATGGCGGCATCGGTGGCCACGCTGCAGTTTTTGCCCGGCGTGCTCGCCGTATTGTATTGGCCACGCGCCAATCGCATCGGTTTTCTGAGTGGACTGCTGGCCGGTTTTATCGTGTGGTTCGTTCTGCTGTTATTGCCTCTCATCAGCGATTTTTCTGCCGATCCGCTGCTTGCAGATCTCTTTATCGTCGATGCGCCGAAAGAAATGTGGGGCGCGGCGACGCTCATTTCGCTGGCGCTGAATACCCTGGTATTTGCGGCCTTATCGTTACTGGCGCCGACTTCCGATGAAGAGCGCGCCGCTGCCGAAGTGTGCGCGCTGGACGATCTCAATCGACCGAAGCGTTTGACGTTGAAGATTCGCAATATCGCCGAGGTTATCGAGCGCCTGGCCACGACGGTATTGGGCGAAGCCGGCGCCAAGCGCGAGGTCGAGCGCGCGCTCGCCGATCTAAAACTCAACAGCGGCGAAAACAGACCCTATGCCTTACGCCGACTGCGCGATCGTATCGAAATCAACCTTTCCGGCTTGATGGGCCCGGCGGTCGCGCGTGAAATTGTCAACCGCACACTGCCCTATGAGCAGGCCGGCACCGGCTTGACCGAGGATATCAACCTGATCGAGGCGCGACTCGAAC
>DATIED010000354.1:0-2897 GCA_035455965.1 Spongiibacteraceae bacterium | reverse complement strand
AGCCTGAGGATGGCGAAGAAATTGCCCTGCTCGTGCGCCTGCCGGATTTACAGGCAAAGGTTTTACAGGGCGGTACAGCGCAGCGCAGTGGGATGCTGGCTCGCTGGTTCGGCGGCAATCAAGTAGCGCTGCCGCCTGCTGATGCGCGGCAGGGTGCGGTTGATGCCAGCACTGACTCCGACGCCGAGCCTGTTGTTACAGCCTCTACAACGGCATCGGCAGCCACGACCACGCAACTCGAAGAGGTCGTCGCATCTGTAGCTGCTGTCGATGCGGGGTCGATGCCAAGTGATACCGCTACGCAGCAACCGGTCGATACCGTAGTCGAAGATGGCGAACCGCCCTTCGCGAGAATCAGCACGGCAGTGTGCGATGTGTTGAATAATTTGCTGCAGCAGATCGAGCCGCCGCCGACCGCGGCCGATAACTATCAGCATGCCTGCGAGCAGATTTCCAAAGGCTTGAACTGGTACGAACTGGTTTCGACACTTGAGGAAGTGAGTCTCGTGGTGCTCGCCGCGTTAGAGCGAGATCAGGGCGATTTCCAACATTTTTTATTGACGCTCAATCAGCGCTTGGAACAGGCCCATCAGGCGCTGCAGGCATCGCAGATACATCAAACCGAGCGTGTGCGCGACGATGCTGCGTTGAATGCGACGGTGCGCGGCGAAGTTGCGCAAATGCAGGTGCAGGTCGCCGAAGCCACGCAATTGGAGTCGTTGAAATCCGAAGTGAAACAGCGTCTCAGCAATATTGTCGGTGCGATGGATCATCACGCTTCGTCGGAACAGGAGCGTCAGCAGCAGTTTGAAACGCAGTTGGCGGCCGTGAACGATCGCCTGCAGGAAATGGAAAAGCATTCGCAAATCATTGAGCAGCGCCTGATTGAGCAGCAGCGTTTGGCGCTGCTTGATATGTTGACACAATTGCCGAATCGCCATGCGTACGACGAGCGGTTAGAGCAGGAATTCGAGCGCTGGCAGCGTTATAGACATCCGCTGGTATTGGCTGTGCTCGACGTTGATCATTTTAAAACGATCAACGATAACTACGGTCATCTGGCCGGCGATAAAGTGTTGCGCATCATCGCGAAGACGCTGCGTTCGCGCTTGCGGAAGACCGATTTTATCGCGCGCTTCGGCGGCGAAGAGTTTGTCGTGTTGATGCCTGAAACAACTTTGGACGCCGCGTTGAATACGCTGCAAGCCATGTGTGCGGCAGTAGCGGAGTGTCCGTTTCATTTTCGCGAGCAGCCGGTCTCGATCACATTGTCGGGCGGTGTCGCCGAGTTTGCCGTAGGTGTCGCGGCCGATACTATTTTCGAGCGCGCCGATGCGGCGCTTTATCGCGCTAAAGCCGCAGGTCGCAACCGTTGCATTGTCGCTCCATCGTAGCGCGTTCGCGCGCTTAGTTTTTCGTGGTAACCAAATGTCCGCAATCAATACCATCGAGCCAAGCTGGCTCGCTCGCGCCCTTGCCCAGCCCGGCTTATCGCACTGGGCGGAAATTGATGGTAATCGTCTTCACTATCTGGAATGGCCGGGGCCGGTCGCTGCGCCGACCATTTTATTGGTGCATGGTTTTCGCGCGCAGGCGCATTGGTGGGATTTTACGGCGCCGCTACTCGCTGCCGATTTTCGCGTCATCGCGCTCGATCTGGGCGGCATGGGCGATAGCAGTCATCGCGCAATTTATAGTCATAGAAGCTTTGCCGATGATATCGCGACAGTCGCCAAACACGCAGGCCTGCGCGATACCATTTTGATTGGCCAGAGCTTTGGTGGCATCGTTGCCGTCGATGCTGCGTACCATTACCCGGAATTGTTTGCACGCACGATTTTGATCGACTCTAAAGTGAGCTTCGCGGACGACGATCATCGCACCGACGGTCCGCCCGCACACCCGCCAAAAATGCGCAGTGATCGCGCTATCGCTCAGCAGCGGTTTCGTGTCGTGCCCGAGCAGGAAGGCATCGACGCCGCCATTTTGCAGCACATCGCGCAGCATTCGCTGCGGCAGATCGATGGAATGTGGACCTGGAAATTCGATCCGTTATGCGCCGCGCCGGATCTGGTCGTTGCTGACCAGCATGAGTCGGATATGCTGCGGCAGTTGACCATGCCGGTAGATTTTATCTACGGCGAGCACAGCGCTATTATCCCGCGCGAATTCGCCCGCCGGGTCGGCAAATGTATTCGTAAGGGTCGTGCGCCGATCGAAATTCCCGATGCTCGGCATCATATATTGTTGGATCAACCGCTGGCGCTGGTCGCGACGTTGCGCGCATTATTGGCGCCGAATGTAGAAACAGCGCGTTGACTACCCGCATACCAATTATCACAGGAGACAATCATGAATTTAACGGCTAAAACGGTGGTGATCACCGGCGCTAACGGCGGTTTAGGTAAGGTGGTCGCGGATAAGGCGCGCTCGCTCGGTGCCAAATTGGTGCTGCTTGATGTTGCCTTTGCTCCCGAGCAACTGCTGGAAAACAACGCGGATATTCGCAAATTTGCCGTCGACCTTACCAATGTCGAGGCGACGCGCGCCTGCTTTGAGAAAATCGGTGCGTTCGATGCGATCTTCAATTTGGCCGGCGGTTTCACTATGGGGCCGGCGGTGCATGAAACCACCGACGCCGAGTGGGATTTCCTGTTCAAAATGAATGTCACTACGCTGCACAATGTAGTACGCGCCGCCGTGCCGAAATTAATTGCACAGGGCCGCGGCGCCATCGTCAACGTCGGCGCGCTTGGCGCGTTGAAAGGCGCCGGCAACATGGGTGCTTACTGCGCGTCAAAAAGTGTCGTGATGCGCCTGACCGAATCGATGTCGGAAGAGTTGAAAAATAAAGGTATCAATGTCAACGCCGTATTGCCGAGCTTAATCGATACGCC
>DATIED010000353.1:0-9553 GCA_035455965.1 Spongiibacteraceae bacterium | reverse complement strand
GGCCATTTCTTCCCATTTGCCTTCTTTCGACATGCGATTCAAGCGCGGACCCAAATCGCCCCAGCCGTGCAATTCCAACACCGAGAAATACGCGGGCGTGGAGCCGTAGAACGCCAACAGTTTACGCATCGCGTAATCGGCGGCGGCCATCTCTTCGTCGTTGCGGCCGGTGATGGTGACGATCATCGCCGGCATATCGAAATCCTTCAGCGTTTTGCCGGCGGTCGCCAAGCCCTGTCGCAGCGCCGGCAGTTGCACTTCTTCGATAAACTTCATGGTGGTGAATGGATGGCCGTATAAACCGTCGGCCACTTCGCCAGCCACTTCGATCATTTTCGGACCAAGCGCGCCGAGATAGATTTTCGGATCGGGAAATTCGAGCGGACCCGGATTAAATACCGGTGTCATTAACGTATGCCTGTAATGCTCGCCGCGAAATTTCAACGGTATATCGCGTCCCCAGCAATCCCAGATCGCGCGCAGCGCCAGAATATATTCGCGCATTCTTTCGGCCGGCGCGGTCCACGGCATCGAAAAACGATTTTCGATATGCGCCTTGACCTGCGAGCCCAGACCTAAAATCATGCGACCCTTCGAATACTTCTGTAAGTTCCAGGCTTGCAGCGCTACGGTCATTGGCGAGCGCCCAAATGCAATTGCAACACCGGTCATCAGTTCGATGCGCTGCGTGTGCTCGGCCGCCAACAACAGCGAGAAAAATGGATCGACTGTAGTATCCAGCGTGAACAAACCATCGTAACCCTGCTGCTCCAGGATTTGCGCTCGCTTCTGCACATCCTGTAATTCGCCGCTGTATAAATTATCGCTGCCTTCGAAAATCGCACCGTCAACTTTAAGTTTTGCCATTGCCACTCTTCCTCCTTTGCGTAACAACACCTTACCGCAATTCGCATTTACCATCAAACCGCAATGCTTTCGGTTATGCCGCAATCGATTATCGGCTATCGGCACAAATTCGGAGACAAAAAAAGCGCGTAAAAAAAGAGGCATAAGCCTCTTTTTTTATCTACTTGCTAGCGCATGCGCCTCCACAAACTGTCAGGCATGCGTTTATTCTTGCTCTGCCGCCTCTTCCGCAGCACCACCTTCCACTTCCTTGATCGAAAGCTTGATGCGGCCGCGCTGATCGACGTCCAGCACTTTGACTTTGATCTGCTGGCCTTCTTTCAGATAGTCGGACACATTCTGCACGCGCTCGTTGGAGATTTGCGAAATGTGCACCAAGCCATCTTTGCCAGGCAGAATCGTTACGAACGCGCCGAAGTCGACGATGCGCGCAACGGTGCCTTCGTAGATTTTGCCAACTTCCGCTTCCGCGGTAATACCCAATACGCGTTGTACCGCCGCATCGGTCGACTCTTTGTTGGCGCCGTAGATACGCACGGTGCCGTCGTCGTCGATATCGATCTGCGCCTGCGTATCTTCGCAAATACTGCGAATGGTCGCGCCGCCTTTACCGATCAAGTCGCGAATTTTTTCCGCGTCGATTTTCACCGAGGTCATATTCGGTGCATTGTCGGATAACGTCGCGCGCGGCGCGCTGATGATTTGATTCATCTGACCGAGAATATGCAGACGCGCAGTCATCGCCTGTTGCAGCGCGATCTCCATGATCTGCTCGTTGATGCCTTCGATCTTAATGTCCATCTGCAGCGCGGTGACGCCGTTGGTGGTGCCCGCTACTTTGAAGTCCATATCGCCGAGGTGATCTTCGTCGCCCAGAATATCGGTGAGCACTGCGAAACGCTCACCTTCCTTCACCAGACCCATCGCGATGCCGGCGACCGGTGCTTTCAATGGCACGCCTGCCTGCATCATCGCCAGGCTGGCAACACATACCGAAGCCATCGAGCTGGAGCCGTTCGACTCCGTGATTTCTGAAACGATGCGAATTGTGTACGGGAAAGCATCAGCCTTCGGAAGCATCGCGGTCAAACTGCGACGCGCTAAGCGACCGTGACCGATTTCGCGACGACCGGGGCTGCTCATGCGGCCCGCTTCGCCAACCGAGTACGGTGGGAAGTTGTAATGCAGCATGAAGTTATCTTTGCGCTCGCCTTCGAGCGCATCGATCAATTGCGCATCGCGCGTGGTGCCGAGCGTGACGACGCCGATCGCCTGCGTTTCACCGCGAGTAAACAATGCCGAGCCGTGCGCACGTGGCAACAGATCGACTTCGATGCTAATCGGACGCACGGTTTTGTTGTCGCGGCCATCGATGCGCGGCTCGCTATTCAAAATACGTTGACGCACGATATTAGCTTCGAGATCTTTGAACAGATTTTTAACGTCGTCTGCTACAAACTCCGAACCTTCGCCGGCCAATTTCTCGACTGCTTCTTTCTTCAACGCATTGACGCGATCGTAACGCACGGCTTTTTCGGTGATGCGATACGCTTCGCCCAATTGCTCTTTAAAGCCGTCGGCCAATGCTTTCATCAACGCGGTGTTGGCGGCGGCTGGCTGCCAATCCCAACGCGGCTTGCCGGCTTCGCGCGCCAGCTCCTCGATGACTTGAATAACGGTTTGCATTTCCTGGTGGGCAAACAACACAGCACCGAGCATTTGGTCTTCGGTGAGTTCGTCGGCCTGCGATTCGACCATCAACACGGCATCTTTGGTACCGGCGACTACCATGTCCAGCTTGCTGCTCGCCAACGCTTCGAACGACGGGTTCAGTACGTAACCCTGCGCATCGGTGAAGCCCACGCGTGCGCCGCCGATCGGACCGTTAAACGGAATACCGGAAATGGCCAACGCCGCGGAGGTACCGATCATTGCAGCGATATCGGGATCGATATGCTTCTCGGCCGACATCACCGTACAAATCACTTGCACTTCGTTTTGGAAGCCTTCGGGAAACAACGGACGAATCGGACGATCGATCAGACGCGAGGTCAGCGTTTCTTTTTCGCTCGGACGACCTTCGCGCTTGAAAAAACCGCCGGGAATACGGCCGGCGGCATAGGTACGCTCTTGATAATGTACGGACAGCGGAAAGAAATCCTGTCCCGGTTTGGCGGCTTTCGCGCCCACCACCGTACACAGTACGGTAGTGTTATCCATGGTGACCAGCACGGCACCGCTAGCCTGGCGCGCGATGCGGCCAGTTTCTAGGGTGATTTTGTGCGCGCCCCATTGAAACGATTTAATGATGGGATTCACGGATGAATTCCTCCCTAAATAAATGCGATTGGACGCGAGGCTTATTCCCCGCGCCCTAAATAACAGTAATCCTAACGCCTATGCTTCTAACACCTAACGCCGGTGCTTCTGACAAAAGGAGTTAGCGGCGCAAGCCAAGACGCTCGATGAGCTTGCTATAGCGATCGGTATTTTTGTGTTTCAGATAGTCCAGCAGCTTACGGCGCTGGTTAACCATGCGAATCAAACCGCGACGCGAGTGGTGATCTTTCTTGTGCTCGCCGAAATGCCCTTGCAGCTTGTTGATATTGATCGTGAGCAGTGCAACTTGCACTTCCGGCGAACCGGTATCGCCTTCGGCCAATTGATAATCTTTAACGACTTGTGCTTTCTCTTGCGGTGACATTGCCATTGCTATTTCCTCAAATGAATATGCCTAAGATTCAAGCCGGCCCGTGCATATTTACAGACCGGTTCGTCCCACCACACGCGGGATTACTTTAATCGGCAGTCAGCTTATTCCCATGGCTCTACGCCCCCGAAACAGGTGACTGCTGATTCACCAGACGACGCGGCGCAACGCGCCCGTCGTCTAGAATTTCGCCAACGCCGAGCAACTCTCCGCTCGCCGTGTGTAACTGTACCAAACCTGCGGCGGGCGCCGGTGCGACACGAACGGCCTGCCCCTGGCGCACATAAAAACTGGCCGACTCCGCCAACACCACTACCGGCAAACTCGCTAACGCGGTAGTCGCCGGTTGCAACAAGCCATCCATAGCCGCGATATCATCGTTGTTCTTTAACGCTTCCAAAGTCGCCAGCGAAATGCTGTCGACTTCGCTAAATGGCCCAGCCTGTACGCGATGCAACTTACTGACATGGGCGCCGTAACCAAGCAGCCGCCCCAGGTCCTCAGCGATCGAGCGTACATAGGTGCCCTTGCTGCAATGCACCCAGACATCGACTTCGGCCTTCGCTCCAGAGCGAAACGCCTCGATACGCAATTCGCGAATCACTACCGCGCGTGGCGCTCGCTCGACCTCGATCCCGGCGCGCGCTAATTTATATAGCGGCTGACCATCTTTCTTGAGCGCCGAAAACATCGACGGCACCTGCTCGATCGGGCCACGAAAATTAATCAGCGCCGCCTCGACCTGCGCCTGCGTCAATGCCAGTGTTTCGCACTCCGCAATCACTTCGCCATCGGCATCGCCGCTATTAGTCGTGGTGCCGAATACAAAGGTACTGCGATAAATCTTGTCGGCGTCGATCAAATACTGAGAAAACTTGGTGGCCTCGCCAAAACACAGCGGCAACACGCCGGTCGCCAGTGGATCGAGACTACCGGTATGGCCGGCTTTGGCGGCACCGAACATTCGCTTCGCCATCTGCAATGCGCCGTTGGAGGTAACGCCCGCCGGTTTATTCAGTACCAAAATACCATCGAGTGGTCTGCCGCGCCGCTGCCTGCCCACTGCTCTATTCTGTATCTGTATCGCCGCGCTCGGCGGCATGCCCGCGATCGACCGCAACGGCGTCATCGATCAATTTGCTCATGCGCGCACCGCGCACGATCGACACATCGAACACAAAGCGCAATTTCGGTGTCGTGCGCGCATTGTTGATCTTCGCTATCTTGCTCCGCAAAAAACCCGCGGCGTGATTCAATGCCGCTATCGACTCTTCAGCATCGGCCGCCGACTCCTTGCCGAGCACGGTGACGAACACTGTGGCATGCGAAAAATCGCGGCTGACCTCTACCCCGGTCACGCTTACCATACCGATACGCGGATCGCGCAATTCGAGCTGAATCACGCTGGCGAGCTCCTGTTTAATGAAGTCGCCAACTCGACTGGTTCTACTAAATTCTTTCGGCATTACACTCTCGGTTTTTTGGCCGGTGCCATTTCACCGTCGTAGGGCGGATTATCAATCCGCCATTGCCTATAGCTGCAGATTGGGTGGATTATTAATCCACCCAACGGCTCTACAGCGTTCTGGCGATTTCCTTAACCTGGAACACTTCGATCTTGTCGCCGACTTTCACATCGTTGTAGTTTTTCACGCCGATGCCG
This sequence comes from Spongiibacteraceae bacterium, assembly GCA_035455965.1. Taxonomy (GTDB): domain Bacteria; phylum Pseudomonadota; class Gammaproteobacteria; order Pseudomonadales; family CAMLJR01; genus CAMLJR01. The sequence goes on along the minus strand of DATIED010000353.1, from coordinate 4,313 downwards.
CATTCGAAGCCATTGCGCACTTCGCTGACGTCGTCTTTAAAGCGACGCAGCGACTCCAGCGCGCCCTCGAAGATCACCACGTTGTCGCGCAGCACGCGAATCGGTTGATTGCGCTGAATGACACCTTCCAACACCATACAACCCGCTACCGAACCGAACTTCGGCGATACGAATACATCGCGCACTTCGGCGACACCGACGATTTCTTCGCGCATCTCTGGCGACAACAAACCACCGAGCGCGCTCTTCACATCGTCGATCAAATCGTAAATAACGCTGTAATAACGCACATCGATATTTTCGTTTTCCGCCAGTTTGCGCGCGACGCTGTCGGCACGCACGTTGAAGCCAAAAATAACTGCTTTCGCGGTCAGCGCTAAATGCACGTCGGTCTCGGTAATACCGCCGACGCCGGAGCCGACGATATTGACCGTAACCTCTTCGTTGCCCAACCCGTTGAGCGATGTCTGCAAAGCTTCCAACGAGCCGCGCACATCGGTTTTGAGAACGATGTTGAGTGTTTTCTTCTCTTCGGCACCCATGCTCGCGAACATATTGTCGAGCTTCGCGGTGTGCTGACGCTTGAGCTTTTCTTCGCGATCTTTGTGCTGGCGAAAATCGGCGATCTCGCGCGCCTTTTTCTCGCTATCGACGACGACGAATTGCTCGCCAGCGTCCGGCGTACCATCGAGGCCAAGAATTTCCACCGGAATCGATGGGCCGGCCGCGCTGACGGGCTGGCCATTTTCATCGAGCATTGCGCGCACGCGGCCGTATTGTTGACCGGCCAACAAAATATCGCCGGCTTTCAAAGTACCGCTTTGTACTAGCACGGTCGCAACCGGGCCGCGGCCTTTGTCGAGCCGCGACTCGATGACAATACCCTGACCTGGGATGTCTTTGGGCGCGGTCAATTCCAGCACCTCGGCCTGCAATAGAATTGCGTCGAGCAAATCGTCGATGCCTTCGCCGGTATGCGCCGACACAGGAACGAACTGCGTATCGCCGCCCCAATCGTCCGGCACTACGCCTTTTGCAACCAGTTCGTTCTTAACGCGATCGAGATCGGCGGAAGGCTTGTCGATTTTGTTGATCGCAACGACGATGGGCACATTGGCCGCAAGCGCATGCTGAATAGCTTCTTCGGTCTGTGGCATGACGCCGTCGTCCGCCGCGACCACGAGGATCACGATATCGGTACTCTTGGCACCGCGCGCGCGCATTGCCGTAAACGCAGCGTGACCGGGTGTATCCAGGAAAGTCACGATCCCTTTGTCGGTTTCGACATGGTAAGCACCGATATGCTGAGTGATGCCACCCGCTTCGCCGCTCGCCACTTTGGTTTTGCGAATGTAATCGAGCAGCGATGTCTTACCGTGATCGACGTGGCCCATTACGGTCACTACCGGAGCGCGCGACTCGGCAGTGCCGCCGTGCGCAGCCAGTAATTCGACCAGTGCCTCTTCGACTGCATCGTCGCTGACCAGACGCGAGCCATGCCCTAATTCGGTGACGACGATTTGTGCGGTTGCCTGATCGAGCGCATCGTTAATAGTGGCCATGACGCCGAGTTTCATTAACTCTTTGATGACCGTGCCGGCTTTAACCGCCATGCGGGCCGACAATTCGCCAACGGTGATCGTGGAGGGTATGGCAATTTCGCGCACAATTTTTTCCGTTGGTTTTTCAAAGGCATGACGCTTAGCGTCCTCGGGCATTTTCAGCGATTTTTTCTTGCGGCGACGCAACTGTTCTTCATCGCTTTCTTCGCCGACAAAGTCTTCGACATGCAGGTGCGCGCGGCTGACGTTACGTGGCTCAAATGTAACCGCTGTAGTGGTCTTGCGTTCCTTGACACCCTTTTTCTTCGGACGATCATCCTCTACTTCGTCTTCAGGACGCTTGCGGACATGCGGCCTGAGAGCATCTTTTTTCGCCTTCTCTTTCGCTTCGGCATCGGTCGGCGGCACCGCTGCGACAGCAGGCGCGGCTACCTTGCCGGGACGCTCGGCGGCACGCTTCGCCGCCAATGCAGCTTCGCGGCGCTCGCGCTCGCGCAGCTCTTCATCGCGACGACGATTGGCGCCCTGCTGCCGTAAAATTTCCGGGTCGAGCTGCGAGCGATGCAACTCCGGCTTCGCATCATCATTAGGAACTTCCTCCCATTCCGATTCGCGTGCAACCGGCACTGCTGCCGGAGGCGCAACGACAACTTCAGGCACAGGGGTTTCAGGCACTTCAACGGGAGCAACTTCGGCGACTTCGTCAGCAATAGCGCCGCTCGCGAGCACTTCCTCGACTTCAGGCTCAGCTGCCGGTTCAGTATCCGTTGTATCCGTAACATCGCGCTTTACATACGTGCGCTTTTTGCGCACTTCGACATTGACTGTTTTCTTAGCCGTGCCGCTACCCGTCTTTAAGGTGCTGAGGGTTTTGCGCTTTAATGTGATTTTTCTCGGCTCGCCCGCATCCTCTCCGTGACTGCTTTTCAAAAAAGTCAGCAGCGTATGCTTGTCTTCGTCCGATACCAACTGATTTGGTTGACCATGCGATAAGCCAGCTTCCTGCATTTGTTTCAGCAAGCGCTCAACGGGTGTACCAACCACTTCGGCGAGTTGACTAACGGTCACTTCAGCCATGCATTTCTTCTCCCGTACCTCGTACGATACTGTATAACAGCGCTCCGGCAATCAACGCTATTGGCGGTCAACCTTATTGACCTTGTTCGGCTGCCGCAAACCAAGGCGCACGCGCCGTCATAATCAATTGCGCCGCGCGTGTTGCGTCGAGGCCTTCAATTTCCAATAAATCTTCTACTGCCTGCTCGGCCAAATCTTCCATCGTAACAATGCCACTGCTGGCTAATAGATACGCCAGATGCCGATCCATTCCATCCATGGCCAATAAATCCTCAGCCGGCTCGTTTTTGCCGAGCTTCTCTTCACTGGCAATAGCCTGGGTAAGTAATGCGTCTTTAGCGCGAGCACGCAATTCTTCAGCGATCTCGCGATCGAAACCATCGATGCCCATTAACTCTTCAAGCGGTACGTAAGCCACTTCTTCGAGACTGGTGAAGCCCTCCTCCACCAACACGCCAGCAACATCCTCTTCGACATCAAGGCTAACCATAAACATATTGATGACTTGGCCGGACTCTTGTTGATGCTTGGCCGCCATGTCGTCGGTGCTCATCACATTGATAGTCCAACCGGTCAAGTCGCTGGCCAGACGTACATTCTGACCGCCGCGACCGATCGCCTGCGCCAGATTGTCGCTCGATACCGCGACATCCATCGTGTGAGTGTCTTCGTCGACCACGATCGATTCGACTTCGGCCGGCGCCATCGCATTGATCACGAGTTGGGCGGGATTATCGTCCCACAGCACGATATCGACACGCTCGCCCCCCAACTCGCCGGATACCGCCTGTACGCGCGAACCGCGCATACCAACGCAGGCACCGACTGGATCGATGCGGCCGTCGTTAGTTTTAACGGCAATTTTCGCGCGCGAACCCGGGTCTCGTGCCGCAGCGCGAATCTCGATGACCTGCTCGGCGATTTCCGGCACTTCGATACGAAATAATTCTACTAACATTTCCGGACAGGCACGGCTCATATACAGCTGCGGACCGCGCACATCGGAGCGAACATCCAGCAATATCGCACGCACGCGATCGCCGACTCTAAATACTTCGCGCCCGACTAACTCTTCGCGCGGCATCACGCCTTCGGCATTGTTACCCAGGTCGATGACGATACTGTCGCGGGTTACTTTCTTGACCGTGCCATTGATCAAATCGCCGACCCGATCGCGGTATTCGTCGACCACTTGTGCCCGCTCTGCCTCGCGCACCTTCTGCACGATCACTTGCTTCGCGGTTTGCGCAGCGATACGTCCGAAGCCAATATTCTCGACGCGTTCTTCGAAAACATCGCCCGCTTTCAACTGCGGATCTTTTTCATGCGCTTCCTGCAGCGTAAACTCGGTGCCAAGTAACGCGTTCTGATCGTCGCCGACCACCAGCCAACGACGAAAAGTTTCATAGTCGCCGGAGGTGCGGTCAATCGTTACGCGGATTTCGGCCTCCTCGTCATAGCGCTTTTTCGTCGCTGTCGCCAAGGCCTGTTCAATGGCTTCGAAAATGATGCCTTTTGGAACACCCTTTTCGTTCGATACGGCTTCAGCTACCAACAGAATTTCTTTGCTCATCACCTGCCTCGCATACCTGTGGTTGCATCGAATCGCAACCAGCTCTGTACTTTGCCTAGACCCATGTACTATTTATTAATAGACCCATGTACTGTTTATTA
>DATIED010000352.1:0-6471 GCA_035455965.1 Spongiibacteraceae bacterium | reverse complement strand
CGACCGCTCGGCGAAGCATTGCTTGCATTCAATCACCAGCTGCACGTCGATTTTGAATATTTACCCGGCGCCACCGACATCGATACGGCATTGGCTGAGGTGTGGGAAAAGCGCGCAGGGGTGTGCCAGGACTTCGCACATTTGGCGATCAGCGCGCTGCGCGGCATCGGGCTGGCGGTGGCATATGTCAGCGGCTATCTGCTCACGCGGTCCAGTGCCGGCGCGGAAAAAAATATCGGCGTCGATGCCTCGCATGCGTGGTTTGCCGTGTGGACGCAGGAACTGGGTTGGGTGCACCTCGATCCGACCAACGATGCAGTGGTTGGCAACGAACATATCGTGCTGGCAATGGGGCGCGACTATGCAGATTCGCCACCGCTGAAAGGTATTTGTTTCGGCGGCGGTCAACATCAACTCAGCGTAGCGGTGACAGTGAATGAAATCTTTATCGACGAGCCAGGCGCAGACGAGCGCATTGTCGCTGCACAATGCAGCGGCCAGTCCGTTGCCGAGCGGTCCGTCGCAGGCGAGCCATCCGCAGGCGGCCAATCCACAGGCGCAGGGGGCGGAGAGCCACGCGATGGGAATTAATTGGAAGGATTACCAAAGCGCGGGCTTATTCGATGAGATGATCGGCGATAAAGGCAAGCCGCGGCCGGTGGCCAAGGCGTTGGCGCGCTACCTCGAAACTCTGGAAAGCAAAGAGCTGCTGCATTTGCAGGCGAGCGCGGATCTCACCATTAAAGAAATGGGCATCACCTTTACCGTTTACAACGAGGGTGGCGGCTCGATCGATCGACAGTGGCCGTTCGATATTATTCCGCGCGTCATGTCGAAGCGCGAATGGGAGCGCATCGATGCCGGTTTGAAACAGCGCGTGCGCGCGCTCAACTTATTTATCGACGACATCTATCACAAACAAAAAATTGTGAAAGATAAAGTTTTTCCCGGCGAGCTGTTAAAAAAATCGAAAAATTTTCGCAAGCAATGCGTTGGTATGAACCCGGCATTCGGCGTATGGGCGCACATTTGCGGCTCCGATCTGGTGCGCCATAGCGACGGTCAGGTCTACGTGCTGGAGGATAATTTGCGCGTGCCATCCGGCGTTTCGTATCTATTGGAAAATCGCCAGGTGATCAAACGGGTTTTTGCGGACTTGTTCGGCGATTATTCGATTATGCCGGTCGACGATTATCCCTCGCAGCTATTCGATATGCTCGCGTCGCTATCGCCGCGCCCGGCCGATTATCCGCAGGTGGTGGTGATGACGCCGGGCATCTATAACTCCGCATATTTCGAGCACTGTTATTTAGCGCAGCAAATGGGTTGCGAGTTGGTCGAAGGTCGCGATTTGATCGTAGCTGACGACGATTGCGTGTATATGAAAACCATCGCCGGTTTAACGCGCGTCGATGTGATTTATCGCCGCGTCGATGATTTATTCCTCGACCCCGAAGTATTCGATCCGGATTCAACGCTCGGCGTGCCTGGGCTGATGCGCGCCTGGACCAAGGGTAAAGTTGCGCTGGCGAATGCGCCGGGCGCTGGCGTTGCCGACGATAAAGTCGTGTATGCATTCGTGCCGGAGATGATTCGTTATTATCTCGGCGAGGAAACGATTATCCCGAATGTGCCGACCTACCTTTGCATGAAGCCCGACGAGTGCAAATATGTGATCGAGCATTTGGAGGAGCTGGTGGTGAAGCCGGCCAACGAATCCGGCGGTTACGGTATGTTGATCGGCTCGGCCAGTACCAAGGCCGAGCGCGAAAAATTCGCGGAATTAATCAAAGCCGATCCGCGCAATTATATTGCGCAACCCATTTTGAAGTTGAGCACGGTGCCGACGTTGATCGAAGGCAAGCTGGAGCCGCGTCATGTCGATATGCGACCGTTTGTTTTATCCGGCGATCAAATACACGTTACTACAGGCGGTTTGACGCGGGTGGCGCTGAAGCGCGGGTCGCTGGTGGTCAATTCGTCGCAGGGAGGCGGCTCCAAGGACACCTGGATCATAGATGAAGATGTATGAGCTTTTTCTGGTTAATAGGCTCTTAACAGTTTGTCATCACGTCGAATGTGAGGCGGAGATTTAATATGCTGGCTCGGGTTGCGGAAAATATTTACTGGATGGCACGTTATCTCGAACGCGCCGAAAACATGGCGCGGCTGATTAATGTCAACGCGAATTTGTTGCTCGATTTACCGAAGGGTTTGTCGCCGATCTGGGGGCAGTTGATCGCGATTACCGGAGCCGAGGAGAAGTATGCCAGCGGTACGCTGGACGAGCGCTCGGTCCTCAAATATTTGATCAGCGATGCAACAAGCCCGGTATCGATATTGGCCTGTTTGTCGTCGGCGCGCGAAAATGCGCGCACCATTCGCGATGTGATTCCGCGCGAGGTGTGGGAAAACATCAATGCGGTTTATTTATATGCGAAAGAGCAGGCGGCACAGGCGTTGATCAAGCGCAATCGTTATGCTTTTTTGAATGAAATTATTTGTCAGTGCCAAGGCTTGACCGGTACTTTGTCCGGTGCGATGAATCACGATGCGGGTTATGTTTTTCTGCGTATTGGGCGCTATCTGGAGCGCGCGGATATGACCAGTCGCATCGTCGACATTCGCTCCGCAAATTTATTGCCGGATGTCACCGCTGCTGCCGCAACCTATGAGAATTTACAGTGGCGCAGCGTTTTGAATTCGTTGACCGGTTATCAAATGTATCGCCGCGAAATGCAGTTGCGCGTACAGCGCACCGAGGTGCTGCGGTTTTTATTTCAGTCGACGGTTTTTCCGCGTTCGCTGAGCTTTTGTATTAACGCCGTACAGAGCGCCATGGGGTTTTTGCCGCACCACGATAAAGCGCAATTGGTCGCGCACCGCGTTAAGCGGCAATTGGATAATGCGAAAATCGATAACTTAAAGCAGGCGGAGTTACAGACGTTTATCGATCAACTGCAAATCGGCTTTGCGCAGGCGCACGACGAGTTGCAATTGACGTATTTTAGCGGTTTAGGCGCAGCCCACGCGGCGTGATTTGTTTGCCAGCTGCGTATTGTTAAAACGCCGCTCTTTGTTTAGAGCAACCCCTCTTTGTTTAAAACAACCGCTCTTTGTTAGAACAACCATAGGGCGCCGGCATCGGCGCTCGAGGTATCGGTTTGATTGCCGCCGATACCGCTGGCCCCGCTACGCTCATAACTGCCGCTGATCGCCAATGTGGCGGTGTCGTCGCTGAGCGCCACCGACGATCCAAACTCATTGCCTATAGCGGCGACGGACGGCTTCAAATAGGTCCGTTGCGACCAGGCGTCGTTCGTGCGTTGAAATAAATAAGCGGCGCCTACGCCCTCTTTGGCGTTCTCGGTCTGGAGGCCGTTAATAGCCGTCGCGCCACTGGATTCGCCGATCGCACCGACTAACAAGGTATTGCCATCGCTGCTCAGTGCCACCGCACTACCGAAGTCATCGTTGGCATCGGTGTTCGATGCTTTCACTAATGCCTGCTGACTCCAGCCATTGTTGAACGTGAATACATAAACCGCACCAGCGTCGATTGCGGTGTTGCTGGCCGGATTGCCGGGTACGCTCGCTTCGTACGGCGCGCCGACCGCCAGTGTGGTGCCCGCCGCATTTAATGCCAGGGCGCTGCCGAAGTTATCCTGTGCCCCGCTGTTGGACGCTTTTAAATATGCCTGTTGGCTCCAGGTGGCAACATTGCGGTTGAACACATAAACCGCGCCGGCATTCGGCGCGGAATTGCTGCTCTGGCTGCCGTTGACGCCGGTCGCGGCGCTCGCCTCGTAAGGAGCCCCAACCGCTAAAACATTGCCGTTGGCGCTGAGTTGTACAACGACACCGAAATTGTCTTCCGCCGCGCTATTCGACGCTTTTATATAGGCTTGTTGAACCCAACTGCTACCGCTGCGACTGAATATGTACGCGGCACCGGCGTTGGCCGCCAAATGGTTGCTGCCATTGCCGTTTATACCCTTGGCATTGCTGGAGTCACCGGTCGCACCGATCGCGATAGTGCTGCCGTCGGCGCTGAGCGCCACCGACCAGCCGAAATAGGCATTGGTATAAGCATTGGCTGCTTTGACATAGGCCTGTTGCGTCCAGCTGTCGGCGCTGCGGCTGAATACATAGGCGGCCCCGGCGCCTGGGGCGCTGTGATTGGTTTGGTTACCGTTGATGGTGGTTGTTGCGCTGTCTTCGAGTGGCGCGCCGACGATCAGTGTCTGGCCATCCTCGCTGAGCGCCAATGCCTCGCCAAAGTTTGCACCCGCTTTGCTATTGGACGCTTTTAAATAGGTTAACTGGCGCCAATTGCCGGCGTTGTCGCGGCCGTAAACATATACGGCACCGCTATCGATCGCCGAATTGTCCGCTTGATTGCCGTCGCTGCCGCTGGCCGCGCTATCTTCGCCCGGGGCGCCGACGGCCAGCGTGCTGCCGTCGCCGCTCAGCGCTAGTGTCCAGCCGTAGGTATCGCCGACATTGGTATTGGAGGCTTTAAAGTAACCGATGGCTTGCAGCACGCCGTTCGTGACGCTCAACGTATTGGAGGTGGAGCAGCCCACGCTGTTGCAGGCTTGAATCTGATAACTGGCCGTTGCCCATTGCTGCGTGTGTACGGCGATAGCTTTTGTGTAAGCGGTTTGGTCGGCACTTAAATCGCTGTCGATTTGTTGGAAGTCGCCACTGCCATCGGTATTTTCCAGCACTTTATAGGTGGTCGCACCGGCGACCGCAGACCAACTGAACTGCAATTTCTTCAGGCCGATCGTTAACGTGGCGCTGGGCGCGGCCGGCGCGCTCGGTGTCGATTCCGGAGGGGTGCTCGCGGGGCTGGATGAATCGCTGTTGTTAGGTGCAGCGGCGCCGCTGTCGCTGCCAACGCCACAACCCTGCAACAGGGCAAGGATCGTTACACATCCCAGTAATGGCTTTAATGTCCGGATACTCATGGCGTTTGGGTCTCTTTGCGGTGGCGATGATATGGCGAGGACGATCTGCCGATAAAGATAGCAGCCACATCTTGCCGCCAACGCGAGATGCGCTAAAAAGAGTCTGAATTGTGTCCTCGATCACCCTTTGCGGTCGCGGCGCCGAACGCGTTGCAAACTATTTTGACGGAGTTGGTCAGCGCGTCGCGCGCATTGCTGGAGTAGAATGCGACGGTTGCGGGTCGGTGTGACCGACGCTATTTCAGGAGCAGTTTATGAGCGACAACATGGCACTCGATCAGGGGCAATTGGAAAATTGGCTAAATCGCGCGGGTATCAGCCATTACATTTGCGATCAGTGCAACGGCCTGCATTTATCCGGTCTGCAGGAGCTGGAAGGTGTGGTCGACAGCCGCTTGTTTATTGAATCCTGGGGAATTCTGCTGAGTACCGAACTGGTCATTCGCCCGGTGGCCTTGCTACCGATCGTGGCCGACCTGGGGCGGTTGAATATCGATTACCCCACCTTGAAATTGTTTCTCGATATCGTCGATGAAGCGATGCCGCAACTGGCAGTGGGTGCCACGCAATTGAGTGGTGCCGGCCTGAACGAAGCGCAATTCCGCCTGTTCATTACTACGACGATGGAAGCGGTGCGGCAATTGGCCTCGGAGTGCGACCATCTCGATTATTTATTGCCCGACGAGGATGCCGAGCAAAATCCACGACCTGTGCGCGTGCATTAACGATCCCTTCTAATAACCTCAATTTGTTAAGAAAGTTGGCTTTGATCGTATTCGGCTACTAGACTCCTCCAGCATTAATGGTTGGTTGGTTCTTTATGGCGAGGCATAGATTGAAGCGACTGGGCGTGATTCTGGGTGTTTTGTTGACAGGCACCGCGAACGCGGAAAGCGAAGACTTTTTAGAGTTACCGCTGGAGCAGCTGTCCAAACTTAAAATAACGGCGGCGTCCGCCTTCGCAGAGTCGCAGCTCGATAGCAGTGCTACCGTGAGCGTGGTCGAGCGCAAGGACTGGGAGCAGCGCAGTGCCCGTACCGTTCCCGATGCGGTCATGCATCTGCCGGGCGTTATGTTGCTGTCACCCCCGGATGGCGGTCTGCTGATCCAGGTGCGCAGTTACGATTCGACCTCCTTGCGGGGCCGCGCCACCTTGGTCGATGGCGTACCGATCAATACCTTCGCATTCGGTTCGGAAGTTTTTTCGAATGCGGAAATGCAGCTGCCGGTAATGGACAAGCTCGAATTAATTCGCGGCCCCAGCTCCATCCTCTACGGCAGCGATGCCTTCCACAGCGCTCTATTATTATCTACCTACCACAATACAGCGCCGGGCTTTACCGTGAGCGGCGAAGCCGGCTCGCGCAATTATCAACGTGTGGCTGCGCGCGGCACTCAAGTTTTGGATGATACACAATCGCTGCAAGTGTCGATCTCGGCGGCGCATCAAGGTAACCAGGGCATCGACTACTCTTACCCGGGCAGCGTATATGGGCCG
>DATIED010000351.1:0-7577 GCA_035455965.1 Spongiibacteraceae bacterium | reverse complement strand
TATCGCGCGCCGGTGCGGTGGACTTCGAAACGATAACGACCAGGGCAGCGGCACGATGCGCCCAGGCGCGATTATTTTCCGCCAGTAAATCAATAAAAGTTTCCCAGCTGTCACTGTCGCGTAACGAATAAATAAATCTCCATGGCTGATGGTTGGATGCAGAGGGCGCCCAGCGCGCTGCCTCGAAAAAAGTCAGCAAGGTGGATTCGGGTAGCGCTTCGCTGGTAAAGGAGCGCGGCGACCAGCGCTCGATAAATTGGCTGGCAATGGCATGTTCGGTGGTGCGCGGCGATGCGGATGTCATAAACAGTTATTCCTTCGATAAAAATAATACACGGCGGTATCCGCTCGGAGCAGAAGTTATGCCAGTTAGGAAAGGTACGCAGCTATTCGCTGTGTAGCCGCTGTAGCCGCCGCCAGCGAATGCGACGCTGCTCGTCGGCACGTTCGAAAGTGTTGTTGTAGCAGCAATGCGCCAGCATTAATTTGCAGGACGCGCAGCAGAGTGCCCGCCGTTGCCGAATAATATTTCCATCGAACAGCGCTAAAGGCGGTAAATATCGGTCTTTTATGTCTGCAGTGACGATTGCATGAGAGAAACAACAGGCTGGCACAAACCCTGCTGAGCTTTGCTTAAAGCCGAAAAAATTGCTTAAGACTATTCACTCACGCTGTGCACCAGCATCGACAACAGGAATTACTAATCATGAGCAAGACCGCAACCCCGACCGATGGCAGCGTCGTAGACACGCTGTGGTATACCCGCTGCCCAGTGCCGACGCCGCTGGGTTTAGCCGCGCAACTCGGTTGGATCAGCGAAGAGTTCAAGCCGGATGGCATCGGCATTAAAACATTGCAGGATAGTAACGACAGCAATCTGCGCGAATCGCATTTCGATCATCACCTGATCAACTCATTTCGCTATGGCGGCAACGTACCGGCGATCTGGGCGCGCGCCAACGGTCGCGATACCAAAGTGATTGGCATCAACTGGATCGACGAATATCAGGCGATTCTGGCATTGCCGGATTCCGGCATTCGCGCGCCGAAAGATTTGCGCGGCCGCAAGCTCGGTCTGCCGGTGCATCAGGGCTCGATCGATTTTCAGCGCGCCGGTGCGCTGCGCGGATTTATCGTTGCGCTGGAGCTGGCCGGGCTCGCGCATAAAGATGCCGAATTTATCGATCTGCCGGCAGCGGCCTGGCAAAATTCGCAGGTCGATCCGCGCGTGCCAACCAGCGGCGCGCCGACCGGCTGGAGTATTACCGGCATCTATACCGCCGAGTTGTACGCACTGGTGCGCGGCGATGTCGATGCGATCTATGTAAAAGGCGCGCACGGTGCGCAACTCGCGCAGCAATTACGCGCCTATGTCGTCACCGATATCAGTCGCCATCCGGATCCGATCGCGCGCACCAACAACAGCGCGCCGCGCCCGTTGACCGTCGATAGCGAAATTCTGCGCAATCGCCCCGATCTGGTCGCGCGCTTTTTAGCGCGCGTCGAAGCGATCGGTGCATGGGCGGCCGAGCATCCGGCGGAAGCGGTGGCCTATATCGCGCGCGAGACCGGCTCGACCGAGCAGTGGGTGCGCTACGCGTACGGCCAGGACGTGCACAAGCGGCTCGATACTAATCTCGACGAAATTGCCGTGGCCGGTTTGAACGCCTACAAGAATTTCCTGTTGCAGTGGGGCTTCCTGAAAGCCGACTTCGATGCGCGCGCCTGGATCGATCCGCAGCCGCTCGCCGATATCCATAAATACGCGAGAAAAAAAACCGCTTAGGAAAATAGCCGTCGCGGTGTTGGTTTGTACACCGCGACGGCTGTGTAATAGATTTTCGCATGGCTCGTGGCATGGATCGGTTATAGAAACTCGCTGCCGTTTTCGCCATATATTCCGGTCTGAAAGAACATCAGCTTCGGACCTGCACGGTATATTTATCGCTACGCCAGCGCCTGTAGAATGATGCTACTGCAGTTAACAAATTTTTCTCGATTACTATAAATTTAAAATCGGACGGAATTCGCAACGATGAGCATCGCAAAAAACGGCCAGCAACCGCAATCGATCTGGTATAGCCGCAGCGCGGTGCCGACCCCGCTCGGCATCGCTGCGCAACGGGGTTCGTTGCACGAAGAGTTTGTCGACAGCGGCCTGGCTTTGTTATCCGTACAGGAACAGGCAGAACCGGCGCTGCGCAGTGCGCACACCGATCATCATTTGTCGAATTGCTTCCGGCAGGGCGGCAGCGTACCGGCGCTGTGGGCTCGCTCGGAAGGTATCGATACACGCGTGATTGGCTTGACCTGGACCGACGAGTTTCAAGTATTGCTGGCATTGAGTGATAGCGGCATTCGCCACGCTAAGGATTTGCGCGGTCTGCGTCTGGGCCTGCCGCTGCGCGCCGACGAAAAAATCGATATGGCCCGCGCCACGGCGCTGCGCGGCTATCTGAATGTATTCGAACATAACGGCCTGAATTATCGCGACGTCGAATTCGTCGACGTGCCAGCATGGCCGAAGGAAGTGCCGAGCGCCGAGCAAAGTGCCGCGTTTCTCGATCTGCCGGCCGGGCATTTAAGCAATCGCGATTACATCGCCGATGTGAATGCATTGCTGCGCCGCAAAGTCGATGTCATTTATGTGAAGGGGGTGCGCGGCGTCGAAGTGGCGCGGCTGCTGGCGGATCGCGCGATCGTCGTCGTCGATATCGGTGGCAATCCGGACACGCGTATTCGCAGCAATAACGCAACGCCGCGTCCGCTCACGGTAAACGCGGCGACGCTGCGCGATTATCCTGAAATAGCGACCCGCCTGTTGCGGCGCGTGGTCGATGTCGGGCCGTGGGCAGCGGCGCATCCGAGCGAAGCATTAGCGGCACTCGCACGCGAAACCGGCGCGCGCGAAGAGTGGGTGAGCTACGCCTACGGCATCGATTTGCACGAACACTTATACACAGACCTGTCCGAGCGTTCGATCGTCGCACTGGAAGAATTCAAAAACTTTTTATTCCAGTGGGGCTTCATTCAAAATAATTTCAGCATCCGCGACTGGATCGATGCTGCGCCGTTGGCGGCGGTCAGCTCGCATACGTTGCGGAAAAGTGCTTAGTTTTACGCGGTTAATATACTTACGCTGCGCTGCAGCAGTGCGGATGTTGCCGCCGATTGCCGAGAAGCTATTTTTAGCCGCGTTGGTCGTCCTTACTGATTGCCTGAGTACGTACTACCGGCTTATTACAGCCTTATCTCGACATAATCTAACTCGGATATAGCGGACGAATTAGCTGCGTAGGGCGCAATAACCGAAGGGCATTGCGCCGTAGACTTTAGAATTGAATTCAAATATTTCTCAATTGATCTTATCGCGATGGCGATGAATGCAGGTTTCGCCTGCTGGCGAGTCACCGTTACTCGACGTAAACGCCTCGCCCTTCGGGTCGCCCATAGGCGCTCAAATTCGCAGGCGAATTTGTCTTTGCTTGCGCCAAAGAAAGGTAACCAAAGGAAAGGGCACCCTCGCCGGGAGCGCCCCCAAACCAGCAGGTCGCAAACTCATTAGTTTGCGACTCCCCGAATATCCGAAAGTAGCACTTTCGGATATTCGGCTGCCGCGATTGGTGGCAACTGCAAGTCAACTACAAGAACAAAACGTAGGGTGGGTCATTCGACCCACCATTCGGCTTCGCCGAATCGCGTGAAGAGGGATTGATAATACGTCCTACGGCGCTACAGCTCTATCGGTCAGCGATATGATTGTGAGGTCTGCAGTTCGGACATAGCAGCCGGTGACAGGCTCGAAAAGCGGACGCTCAGTAAATGTTTTTAACGACATCCATCAGCCGCGTGCGTTCTCGCACGTCGGCTGTATGGATTTGTTAGAAAGCCTTGGCTCGATGTATGCCTTCAACGCCTCGATTAGACTGAGCAACTCTTCAGGATGGTACTGCACCATCGCCTCCTCTGTTGGGGCACCAAGTTCCTCCCAGAGCTTTCCGAACTCATCCATCTCTTGGGGTGTCCATCCCTCGTATAGTTCGTAATGATAGCGAGCCTCCTCGAATACGAACTGATAGCGGAGTAAGAGCTTATTGATGTCTGAAAAGTCTGTGTGGCCAGGCGACCGCTCTTTTGCTGTTTTCAAAATATCCTTCTGGGCGTATCCCGGCAAAGCTAGCCACAGCTTTGTGTAGACATGATGGTGTTTGGGCGATTGGCCAGAAAGTCGGATCGCACACTTGAGCAGAATCTCAAATCCGAGTATTCGCAACAGCGCACTCGAGTCCGATGCCGTATCCATTGAGCCGGCAAGTATGTTCGCATCGTTGATGCGCGCGAGTGCGTCGTCAAACATCCGCTTGGCATCGTGATTCATCGCTTTCTAACGCCGCGCACAGAGGCAGACAAAAGCGCAGCTTTTGGCTGCCCCAGAAGCCAACGGGTGCGATTGCTGCGCTTCGTTAGCGCACGTACTCAAATGTGGTGACTTTAAGTGCATCACTTACTGGCCTCACACAAATATGGGCAGAAATATTTTCTCTTTGAAAGCTGCCACAGGTTTTGAAAATCGGGGACAGACTGAGGTAACCCGGCTTCTCCGGACACTCTTGAAGGTAGACAATACTACTGGAGGTGTCCCATGGGCAAACCACGAGCAAAGAGCAATCCAGAACGTACGCGAATGCGGTACAGCCGCGAGTTCAAGTTGGAAGCTATCCGGCTGCTGGAGTCAGGGCAAATGCCAGTTGCTCAGTTGGCTTTACAGCTGGGCGTTGCGCGTAACAAGTTGTACCAGTGGCGCGACCAACTGAGGAAGTCGGGTGAGACTGAAGCCTTTAGCGGCAGTGGTCGCAGGCCGCTGCAGGATCGCAGCGAAGTCGATCGTCTACGCGAAGCGCTGAAACGTGTTACCGAAGAGCGCGATATTTTAAAGAAGGCGGCAGCGTACTTTGCGCGCGAGCTACCGTGAAGTACGCTTTTATTGCCGACTATAAAACCCAATTTTCGATTGGCGGTATGTGTCGAGCGTTGAGTGTTTCGCGCAGCAGCTTTTACGAGTGGCAACAGCGGGGTATTTCTGCCCGACAGCAAAGCGATGCCGCACTGCTGCATCGTATTCGTGAAGTCGATTGTACGACGCACGGCAACTATGGTGCGGTAAAAACCTGGAAGGCACTGCAGCAAGCGGGTGTCGCTTGTGGCAAACATCGTGTGGCCAGGCTACGTCGGCAGGCGGGCATAGAGTCGCGACGTAAGCGCCGATTTCGCGTGACGGTGGAGCATCACAAAATGCCGCAGGCCGCGCCGGATTTATTGACGCGCTATTTTCAAGCGGCAAAGCCCAATCAAGTTTGGGTCGGCGATATGACCTTTATCCAAACGCGAGCTGGTTGGCTGTACTTGACCATGCTGATGGATTTGTATTCGCGGAGAATCGTAGGCTGGTCGATGAGCGACAAACCCAACGAAGCGCTCGCGAGGGGCGCACTGGATATGGCGGTAGTACACCGACAACCCGCGCTCGGTTTAATTCATCATACGGATCAAGGTGCGATTTATAGAAGTACCGGCTATCAACAGCGCATGGAGAGTTGCGGTATCCAGCCTAGCATGGGCGGGAAAAAGAGTGCGTATGACAATGCGCCTGCTGAGAGCTTCTTCTCGACGTTGAAAAATGAATTGATTCATCACATCGATTTTAAAACACGAGATGAAGCAAGGAGTGCCGTATTTGCCTACATCGAGTTATTTTATAATGCACGACGATTGCACCAAGCATTAAACTATCAATCACCGATGCAGTATGAAGCCAGGGCAGATATGTGCCTTTACTAAACCGTCCGGAGAAGCCGGGTTACCTCAGGCCACGATTTCCCAATTTCCACAGGTCTTTTCGTTTGCGCGTTAGTCGATTTATTCGGTGAACTTTAGAAGTTCTACTATATGCGCATTGACTTCGCCATGATGTGTCACCGGCGCGAAATGGTCGGCACCATCAATGATGACTTTCTTCGCGCCCGGTATGGCTTCGGCCAACGCATCGGTATGTTCGCGTTTGATGCTGTCGAATTCTCCCGCGATCACCAGCGTTGGTGCTTTGATCGTAGCCAATTGCGCAGTCGTGAAATTCGGCTCGCTCGCCCACATCGACAGCACTTTGCGGTAAAGCGCTGGCCACTGCGTCGGGTCGGGCGCGAGTCGCTTGTAGAAGTCTCGCTGCCCGGCGACGGCTTCGCTGTCGGGATCGGCCTCAATATTTGGTTGCTCACTGAGCCCGACGGGATTGAAATTCGAGCCACTGATGGCAATGTGCCCAACGCGATCTGCATAGCGGATCGCCATGTCGAGCGCGATGATACCGCCGTCGCTCCAGCCGACAATATCAATCTTGGCAATCTTCAATTGGTCGAGCAGCGCCACCATGTCATCGGTCATCTGCGCGTAGTGCAGCGCTCCCGCGCCATCCGTCGAGCGGCCATGACCGCGACTGTCCGGCGCAATCACCAGATGATCGGCCGCCAGATCGCCGATCTGGTAATGCATGGATTCGATAAACGCCGTACCGCCATGCAGGACGAGCACAGGCGATCCAGCGCCATAGGTTTCATAGTAAAGCCGGATTCCGTTTACATCGGCATATTGCCCGCCGTGGGCTTTGCCGGACACTGCCTTCCAAATATAAAAGGTCGGCAGGCCGATGGCCTGCTTGTTGATGTGATAGAAACCAGCGCCGAGCAGCGCTAGCATGAATACCAATATTCCCAGACCAATCTTTTTATTTTTTGTCATTGCCTTCCTCTGCACATTCTTATTTAGTCATCGCCTATCCGAAAGCTTCACGCTAGCGATACATGCTCGTATGATGAATTACGTTCAGCATCAAAAATATGTGAAGCCATATCTCAGTAATGCTATTAAAGCGAATATATTGGGCAGAAAGAAGGCCCAAATTATTTTTCGTATGCGCCATTTAAATGTAATTTCGTATGCCTTCTCGTTTACCAGCTGTTCCATATTCTGTGGTGGATGTTCATCACCATAGTAAGGGTTATGTTTGTATGCAGCCTTTCGCTCAGATTTTTTATGATTGGTACCATTATCGAGAATGGTGGTTATCCAAAAAGAAATATATCTGTAAGTTAGCAATGCAAGAAGTAAAATACCAACAGGTATGGTAATGGGTGGGCTAACAGATATCCCTAACCCTGCTAAGGATGCTTGCCCGAGTGTGACTTTTACAGTGGGCTCTACAAACATCATTAGAACAGAGATAAACATCACGGCTTTGCCATGGGTCTGAGAATCATCACTAAGCTCCCCGATATTTAGGTCAAGCCAGTTTTTTATTTGGTATTTATTAATTGTCATCTAGCGATCACAGCAGCGGTAGGGAAAGCGGAGCTTTGACTATCTGCAGCAGGGTCAGGTCTTGCGTTCTGCTGTTTACAGGCTCGGAATTTAATAGGTGATCGGTGATTGAATGGCAAAAAGCAAGACCTGACCCCGCCGTTCCGCCTATTATGCAATACATGCCTAGCTCTCTATAATTTGGTGGCTTTCGAGATATGCTATAC
>DATIED010000350.1:0-5862 GCA_035455965.1 Spongiibacteraceae bacterium | reverse complement strand
CTTTGGCCGTTTGATCGGCGGCGAATTTAGCGGACCGGATGCAGTCGCGGCGGCGATCGATCGGCAAATTATCGATCTCTATACGCTGCATCCCACCAATTTTTTTGCGTATCGCCGCTTGCATGGCAGTTATCCTCAGTTGCCTTGTGGTGTTGCGCAGGCGATGTTTAACGCACCGGATCATGTGCGTCTCGAGCAGGACTTTACCCGGCGTATCGATGCGCTGCCGGAAGCGCATCGCCCCTACGCTTTAGCTATTTACGCTAATCCCATCGTTAGTAAATTAGAGCAGCAAACCAACTCGATCAGCGCGACCGCATGCTGACCGATGCGCTGAAAGATACTATTCAACTCGCGTATCGACGCTGGCTGGAAAGCAAGGGCCTCAAGGCGCGTCGCGGCCAGCGTTTAATGATCGCCGCAGTGGCGCGCGCGCTAGCCGATACCGAACGCACCACTAATGATGGCGGCAGCAGCGCACCGATTGCGGTGGTGGAAGCGGGCACCGGCACCGGTAAAACGATGGCGTACTGCGTGGCGGCAATTCCAGTGGCGCAGGCGCGCGAAAAACGTCTGGTGATCGCCACCGCGACGATTGCCCTGCAGGAGCAGATCGTTTTTAAGGATTTGCCCGATCTGCGCCAGCACAGCGGTCTGGAATTCAGTTACGCGCTGGCGAAGGGACGCGGCCGCTATTTATGTCTCGCCAAGTTCGATCAGACGATCGCCAATCAAAACGATTTCAATCCCACGCTGGCGTTGTATCCCGACGAAATTGCGGCGCAACCCGACCGCAACACCGTGCAGGTGTTAGAGCTGATGATCGAGCGCTTGGGTGCCGGCGAATGGGACGGCGATCGCGATCAGTGGCCGGAGCAGATCGACGACAGCGTCTGGGCGCGCGTCACTACCGATCACGCGCAGTGTACCGGGCGCCGCTGTCCGCACGTGCGGCAGTGCAGCTTCTTCAAGGCACGCGACAATCTCGATAAGGTCGATATCGTCGTCACCAATCACGATCTGGTATTGGCGGATCTCGCGCTGGGCGGCGGCGTGATTCTGCCCGATCCGGCCGACACGTTTTATATCTTCGACGAAGGTCATCATCTGCCGGATAAGGCGCGCGATCATTTCGCCTATTCGTGCCGTTTGCGCGCCACCGATAAATGGCTGGAACAGAATATAAAAATTTTGGCCAGCGCGGCCGGCGAGCTCGGTGGGAACGATAAAATCGGCCGCCAGTTAGAGGTGATGCCGGGCATTATTCACGAGGCGCGCCAATTGCTGGCGAGCGTGCGTCCCGCGCTGGACGATCTGCTGGCGCACGCCGAAGCCAATCAGGAAGCGCGTCGCGAGCAGCAAATTGGCCGCGAACAACGCCGCGAGCGTCAGCCGCATTTTCGTTTCGAGCATGGGGTGGTGCCCGACGAATTGCGCGTGCAATCCGAGTTGCTGCATGTCGCTTTCGAAGAGTTTGCCGAGCGGCTGGGCCGCGTCGCCAGCGCAATCGAGGCGGAGCTGGATGACGATGGCGGAGCTATCGAGCGCGAACTCGCCGAGCGCTGGTTGCCGGCCTTTTCGATGTTGCGCGCGCGCGCACAGGCCAATCGCGATTTATGGTTTTATTACGCGCGCGATGCGCAGGACGAGCAGCCGCCGCGCGCGCGCTGGATCGATGCGGTGGAAAATAATAGCGGCGCGCTCGATGTGGAGTTGCATTGCAGCCCCATTCTGGCGGCCGGCGCGCTGGTCAATCATCTCTGGACGCACTGCGCCGGCGCGGTGGTGACCTCGGCGACGTTGACGGCGCTGGGTAAATTCGATCGTTTTACGATGCGTTCCGGCGTGCCTAAGGACTCGATATTTGCAGTGGTGCCGAGTCCATTCGATCATGCGAGCGCGGCGGTGCTGAGCGTGCCTGCGATGAGCGCCGATCCGAGCGATCCGCAACAGCACACCGATATGCTGGTGCAGATGTTGCCGCAATTGTTGAGCAGCGCCGAAGGCTCGCTGGTGTTGTTTTCCTCGCGCAAACAAATGGAACAGGTATTTGGCGCGCTGCCGGCGGAGTGGCAGCAACGTGTTCTGATGCAGGATACGATGAGTAAGCAGGAGGTGCTCAACCGCCATCGCGAGCGTATCGATGCGGGTGCAGGTTCGGTTATTTTTGGACTCGCCAGTTTTTCCGAGGGGGTGGATTTACCCGGCAATTACTGCAGCCACGTGGTGATTGCGAAAATTCCGTTTGCGGTACCGGATGAGCCGGTCGAGGCGGCGTTGGCCGAATGGATCGAGGCGCGCGGCGGCAATTCATTTATGGAAATGTCGGTGCCGGATGCGGCCTTAAAACTGGTGCAGGCGAGCGGACGGTTGTTGCGCACCGAGAGCGATCGCGGGCGCATTACCCTGCTAGACCGGCGCATCGTCAGCAAGCGCTATGGACGAGCGATTCTCGATTCGCTGCCGCCGTTTCGGCGCGATATCGATCGTTAATTGCATTCGAGGGTAGAGTTGCGGCAATGAAAGAGATGACTGTCTATGTTGAAGCCGCTTCGTTATTGATCGATATCGAAGCCGAATTGCGGCGGCTTAATGTATGGCAGAGCGAAGCGCCGAGCGCTGAGGCGCTCGCCAGCACCGAGCCGTTTTGTATCGATACGCTGAGTTTTGTGCAGTGGCTGCAGTTTATATTTTTGCCGCGCATGCATACCCTGGTGCAGGCCGAGCGACTGCCGGCGGGGCGCTGCGAAATACAACCGCTGGCCGAGCAGTATTTTGCCGATCAGCATTTGCCGGTGACACAATTAATTGGCTACATCGGCCGGCTCGACGCTTTGCTCAACAGCCGTAACGGTTGTTGAATCCAGCTCGAAGTCGTCGCTCAATCCGTGGCGCGCAGGCTTTGCAGTACTTGTGGATCGATCGCCAGCACCATGCGCACCAAATGCGCGAGCGAATTTGCGCGCAATTTCTCCATCACGCGGGCGCGATGAATTTCGACGGTGCGCTGGCTGATATCGAGATCGGCGGCGATGACTTTATTGGCCTTGCCCTCGATCATGAGTAGCAAGACGTCCATTTCGCGCGGTGTCAGTTCTTCCAGATGGGCCAGAATCGCCTGGCGCTGATGCAGGCTTTCGCGATTCTCCTTGTCGAGCGCCAGCGCGCGCTCTATTTTCTCGAGCAACTGCTGCTCGCGGTAGGGTTTCTGAATAAAATCGAACGCCCCCTGTTGCATCGCCTCTACGGCCATCGGTACGTCGCCGTGGCCGGTCACGAAAATAATCGGCAGCATCGAATTGCTGTCGTTGAGTTTGCGCTGCAGTTCCATGCCGTTCATGCCTGGCATGCGAATATCCAGCACCAGGCAGCCGGCCAGATCGGTATTGAAAGTGGCGAGAAAATCGCCGGCACTGGCGAATGCACTGACCGTGTGGCCTAGCGACTCAAGTACGAGTTGCAGCGATTCGCGCACCGCATCATCGTCCTCGACAATAAAAATTCGCGGTGTGACGGTATTCATACGGCATCCTCCCGGTTGGTCGTACTCGCGCGCCAGCCTAATCGAGCAGGGTGCAGGCAAAGCGCGTTCTATTTTGGGGAACTCTGTATCGCTCGTCCAACGGCGAAAACTGGTTCTAAAGTACGGCATCAAAAGCGCTTCGCGCGTGCTGGGCGCTGCTTATAGGCCATGCGTAAAACTACGTATACTGTACCGAAGTTTCGCGGCCTATGCTAAAAAGATATGCGCGTGAAGCGATAACGAACATAACGCCTCCGCATACGCTCGCCAATGCTCCTGGGATTAAACGGAATGCCCAGTAAACGCAGTATGAGTCACACCTACCTGTACAGCTTAATCGCGATGGCGGTGCTGCCGGTTTTTTTGCTCGCCTATCTATGGATTGCCGATGTGCAGCGCGAGTTCGAGCGGCAGAGCGAGGCCTGGCGCAGCACTTATATCGAGACGCAGAAGCAATCGCTGGTCCGGCAAGTGAGCGATGTCATCGATAATCTCGAGTTCGAGCGCGCCGGTATCGAGGCGAATCAGCGTATTCAGCTCAAGCTGGAGGTCGATAACGGCATTGCGCAACTGGATAGCCTGTTGCGCGATACCAGCGCCGGGCGATCCCGCGAGCACCTGTTGCAGCGCGCGCGCGATCTGTTGGCGCCGATCCGCTTCGGCGGCGGCTCCGATCACTTCTTTATTCATTCGCTCGACGGCACCGCTATCCTGATGCCGGCCTATCCGCAGTGGCAGGGGCAAAATATCGCCCAGCGCAAAGATGTCAACGGCACCTATTTCGCCGCGCGCTTTGCCGAGTTGGCGCGCACCAGCGGCGAGGGTTATCTCGATATTTGGTACAGCAAGCCCGGCGTGGTCGGCGTTGCTTATTTAACGACGCAGTATGCGCGCTATTACCCACCGCTCGATATTTACGTCGGCGCGGTGGGTTATGTGGACGATATGCTGACTGCGGTACAGCGCGAGGAGCTGGCTCGACTCGCCAGCGCCGCGGCCGACGACAGCATTCTTACGGTGATCGACAATCGCGGCACCGTATTGCTGGATAGACGTAAACTCGCCGCTGCGGTGGGGCCGGCGAATACCACCGATGCGGCTTACTGGTCGCAATTGCGCGCTGTGGCGCCGCTTTCCAGCGAGGGCTTTTTACAGTTGCAGCGCGTGCGTCCAGGGTCGGATGCGCCCGTATCGGCACTGGTTTATGTGCGCAATTATGCGGGTTGGCAATGGCGCGTTGCCGCGACTTATTTTCTCGATAACCTGGAGTCGGACATCGCCAGACAGCGCGCTGCGCTGCGCCGGCACATCGAGCAGCGCGTGGTTCAGATAGCCTTGATCGTCTTAGCGTTGATGGTCATTGCGGCATTGGTGGCATTGAGCTTGACGCGCCGCACTCGCCAGGGTCTGCAAAGCTTCGAGAATTTTTTTGCCGCGGCCAATGCCAGTTCGAGTGCAATCGATGTCGCGCGCTTGCCCTTTATCGAGTTCGAGCGGTTGGCGGCCGATGCCAATCGCATGATCGAGCAGCGCAATCGTATCGAAAATGCGTTGCGGCGCAGCGAGCAGCGCTTCGAGATGGCGTTGGCCGCGTCGGGCAACCATTTGTGGGATATAGAATTGGCCGATCGCGTGGTGGCCACCAACGGCGGCTTGTACCGGCAGTTGGGTTATCTCGAAACAAAGAGTTCGATCGATGCCGAGCTTTGGCAGGCGCTGGTACATGTCGATGATTTACCGGCGGTGCACAGGGCGCTGAATACTTTGCTGGAGCCGGCCGGTAAGTTCCACGTCGAGTTTCGTGCGCGCGACAGCGACGGTAACTATCGCTGGATGCTGGCGCGCGGTGCGGTGGTAGAGCGCGATGCCGACGGCGCAGCGGCGCGTGCGCTCGGTACCATTGTCGAGATCAGCGATCAAAAGCGCATGGAGCAGGAGTTGGTCGCGGCGCGCATAGCGGCCGAGGATGCCAATCACGCCAAGAGCCAGTTTCTATCCAGTATCAGCCACGAGTTGCGCACGCCTTTGAATGGCGTGCTCGGTTATGCACAAATTTTGTTGCGCGATCAAAATATTTCGGCAGAGCATCGGCATAATTTACGCGCCATCGAAAGCTGCGGCCAACATCTGCTGACGTTGATTAACGATGTGCTGGATTTAGCGAAAATCGAGAGCGGCAAAATCGATGTCGAAGAGCAGCCCTGCGATTTGTACGATCTGCTGGATAACGTCGGCAATATCGTCCGCGAGCGTGTCGACAGCAAAGGGTTGAGCTACCGCTTGGAAGTTGGTGCGTCGGTACCGGCGGCGATTTGCACCGACGAAGTGAAGCTGCGGCA
>DATIED010000349.1:0-4062 GCA_035455965.1 Spongiibacteraceae bacterium | reverse complement strand
CAACAGAATGTTGCCGTCAGCAATCGAGTCAATAGCGCAAACGACGAGTTCAGCCCGCTGTAATCCCGCCTCGCGGCTCCGCCTTACTATTTGTAAGGAGCTATTTGCAGGCAGCTGTTTGCGAAGAGCAACTTGGCGGGGCCTCTGTTAACTAGCCGCACCCAGAATAAATAGGGATAATAGCGCCCTTTCGCAGCGACTCCCGTTTGTCGTGCTCTGCGTCGTTCCCAATATTGTTCTTAACTCGCGGTAACTCATCAATATGAAAAATCACGTCGCCGAACTGATCGGCCAAGCGCTGGCGCAATTGCAGGCTAGCGGCGATTTACCGCCGGATCTGTTCGACGAAAAGGCCGCGCAAATTCAGGTCGATCACACCAAGGACAAAACGCATGGCGATTTGGCCAGCAACATCGCCATGTTGCTGGCGAAGCCGGCCAAGCGTGCACCGCGCCAACTTGCCGAATTGATCGTCGGCGCGCTGCCAGCATCGCCGCGGGTTAGTAAAGTGGCGATCGCCGGCCCCGGTTTTATTAATTTCTTTCTGTCCGGCGCGGCACAAACCGCGATTGTCGCGGATATTTTTCGCGCTGGCGCAGCGTTCGGCTGCAATAACGACGGCGCGAATCGCAAAGTGCAGGTCGAGTACGTGTCGGCGAATCCCACCGGCCCGCTGCATGTCGGGCACGGGCGCGGCGCTGCGGTCGGCGACAGTATGTGCCGGCTGTTGGCGGCCAGCGGCTGGGATGTGACGCGCGAATTTTATTACAACGATGCCGGCGTGCAGATCAATAATCTGGCGTTGTCGGTGCAGGCGCGCTGCAAAGGTTTCGGGCCGTCCGATGCGGATTGGCCGGCCGATGGTTATCGCGGCGATTATATTCGCGATGTCGCCGACGCTTACATGGCCGGCGAAAGCGTGCATGCCGACGATCGCCACGTCAGCGGCGCCGCCGATGAAGATAATCTCGACGCTATTCGCCAATTCGCGGTGGCGTATCTGCGCCGCGAACAGGATCTGGATTTGCGCGCGTTCGATGTGCACTTCGACGTTTATTATTTGGAATCGGCTTTGTACGCCGAGGGCAAAGTCGAAGAGACCGTCAAAGGATTGATCGCCAGCGGCCATACCTATGAAGAGGGTGGCGCGTTATGGTTGCGCACCACCGCGTTCGGCGATGACAAGGATCGCGTGATGCGCAAGCAGGACGGCACCTACACCTACTTTCTGCCCGATGTCGCTTATCACGTCAATAAATGGCAGCGCGGCTTCGAGCGCGTAATCAACGAGCAGGGCGCCGATCATCACAGCACCATTACGCGTGTGCGCGCCGGCCTGCAGGCATTGAATATCGGCATTCCGCAAGGTTGGCCGGATTACGTATTGCATCAAATGGTCACTGTGATGCGCGGCGGCGAGGAAGTGAAGATTTCCAAGCGCGCCGGCAGTTACGTGACGCTGCGCGATTTAATCGATGAAGTCGGCCGCGACGCGACGCGCTATTTTTTGGCGGCGCGCCGCGCCGATTCGCAATTGACTTTCGATATCGATCTGGCGCGCGCGCAGACCAACGATAATCCGGTCTATTACATTCAATACGCGCATGCACGGGTATGCAGCGTATTGCGTCAGGCGGTGGAAAAAAATCTGCCGTGGCAGAGCGATAATGGTCTTGCGCACCTCGAGCGTCTGGATAGCGAGCACGAGACGGCACTGCTGAATATTCTGGCGCGCTATCCCGAAGTGGTCGCCAGCGCGGCTAGAAATTTAGAGCCGCATTTAATCGCGCAGTATTTGCGCGATACTGCTGCCGCGTTACACACCTGGTATCACGCGCAACAGTTTTTAGTGGACGATGCGCCGCTGCGCGATGCGCGTCTGGCGCTTGCCGTGGCGACGCGGCAAGTTCTGCGCAACGGCCTGGCACTGTTGGGCGTGTCCGCGCCAGAGGAAATGTAAAATCATGGCGAGCAACCAATACAATCCGCGCCGCCAGCAACAGCCCGCCGCGAAGAAAAAAAAGCGCAGCGGCGCTTCGGCGTCGACGCGACCACAGGTGCCGGGTTGGGCATGGCTGGTGGCCGGTGTGGTGGTGGGGGTGTTCGTCAGCTTCCTGGTTAAACTCGCGGGCATGCCGGCGACGGGCACGTTAAAAGACAGCGACAAAGCCGTCAAATCAGCGCAGCTCGAAACAGCAAAAGATACGACTATTGGTACCAAAGACACGCTGGCCACTAAAAGTGCGCTGAGCAAAGGCGCGGAAAAATCGGCGGAAAAAAGTGCAGACAAGGATGCCGAAAAAGCTGCCGGGAAAACTTCGTCCGAGCCAGCCAAACCTGCCACGCGCTTCGATTTTTATACCTTGCTGCCGGAGCGCGAAGTGATCGTGCCGAACGAGCGCGAGGCGATTAAATCGAACGACAAACAAAAAGCCAATGCCAGCCAAACGCCGACAACTGAAACCGATGAGTCGTTTTTTATGCAGGTCGGTTCATTCCGCTCCGCGCAGGAAGCGGATCGCCGCCGCGCGCAAATTATTTTGTTGGGGTTAGACGCGAAAGTGGAATCGGTGCAAGCCAACGGCGATACCTGGTATCGCGTGCAGTCCGGCCCGTTCGCGTCGCGCGATAAATTGAGTAAGGCGCGCACACAACTTAGCGGCGCCGGTATCGAATCGTTACTATTGAAACAAAAACCTCAGGGGTGAAGCAAAAGCCGCAGGGTTAAATTTATTTGCGGGGTCTGACCCCGGTCTCGCTGGTCTCGGAGTAAACGATCTTGGAACAATATCGCGGTACTACCATACTTTCCGTGCGGCGCGGCAATAAAGTCGTGATCGGCGGCGACGGTCAGGTATCGATGGGCAATACCATCATGAAGGGCAATGCGCGCAAGGTGCGTCGCCTGCATCAAAATAAAGTGATCGCCGGATTTGCCGGCGGCACCGCCGATGCGTTCACACTGTTCGAATTATTCGAAGGACAGCTCGATAAGCATCAGGGCAATTTGATCCGCGCCGCGGTCGAGCTTGCAAAAGCGTGGCGCACGGAGCGCTCGCTGCGCCGCCTGGAAGCATTGCTGGCAGTCGCCGATAAAACCACTTCGCTGATTATCACCGGCAACGGCGACGTGATAGAGCCGGAGGATAACTTGATCGCGATCGGTTCCGGCGGCCCTTTCGCACAGGCGGCGGCGCGCGCGATGTTAGATACCACTGAACTCGGTGCGCGCGATATCGTCGAAAAAAGTTTGGGTATCGCCGCCGATATTTGCATTTACACCAATCACAATCGCACTATCGAAGAGCTGGATTGTGTATGAGTAAATTAAGTGCGTTTATGAGCGAGCTAAGTGGTTTATGAGGGAGTTGAATAGTTTATGAGTATGACCCCGCGCGAAATCGTCCATGAACTCGATAAGCATATCGTCGGACAATCGCAGGCAAAGCGTGCCGTGGCGATTGCGCTGCGCAACCGCTGGCGCCGCATGCAGCTCGATGAGCGACTGCGTGCCGAAATAACGCCAAAAAATATTTTGATGATCGGTCCGACCGGTGTCGGTAAAACCGAAATCGCACGTCGTCTGGCAAAAATCGCCGATGCGCCGTTTATCAAAGTGGAAGCGACCAAATTTACCGAGGTCGGTTACGTCGGGCGCGATGTCGAATCGATCGTGCGCGATCTGGTCGACGCGGCGATTAAAATGCAGCGCGAGCGCGAAATGGAGAAAGGTCAGGGGCGTGCGCTCGATGCCGCCGAGGAGCGCGTGCTCGATGCTCTTTTACCACCGGCGCGCAGCAGTATTGGCTTCACCGGCGAAGAAAGTGCGCCGGAGAGCAATACCCGTCAGTTGTTCCGCAAAAAATTGCGCGAGGGCGAGCTCGACGATAAAGAAATCGAGATCGAAGTATCGGCGACCCCGGTCGGGGTGGAGATTATGGCGCCGCCCGGCATGGAAGAAATGACCAGCCAGCTGCAAAGTATGTTTTCCAATCTCGGCAGCGAGCGTAAGAAAAAGCGCAAAATGACCGTCGCCGCCGCGCTGAAAAAATTACAGACCGA
>DATIED010000348.1:0-7845 GCA_035455965.1 Spongiibacteraceae bacterium | reverse complement strand
CGCCATTTTACTGGATATGAAATTACCGGATCACTCGGGATTGACGGTATTGGAGCGCTTGAAATTCAATCCGAAAACGCGGCATATCCCGGTGCACATTATCTCCGTTGAAGACTATTCGGAAGTCGCATTATTGTTGGGTGCGGTTGGTTATTTGACCAAGCCGGTCTCGCGCGAAGCATTAAAAACGACGCTGGTAAAGTTGGAGGAGCGTCTCGATCAGAAATTAAAACGTGTATTGCTGGTGGAGGACGACGCGGTGCAGCGCGCCAGCATCGAAAAGTTAATTGGCGGTGAAGATATCGAAATTATCGGTGTCGAGCGCGGCGATTCGGCGTTGCAGATGCTGAAGGAAAAAGTATTCGATTGCATGATCACCGATTTGCAGTTGCCGGATATGAGCGGAGCGGATTTGCTGCGGCACATGACCAGCGAAGCGGTTCTCTCGTACCCACCGATCATTGTCTACACCGCGCGCAGTTTAAGCGTCGATGAGGAAGCTGAGCTGCTTAGCTATTCGCGCTCGATAATTATCAAGGGTGCGCGCTCGCCCGAACGTCTGCTGGATGAGGTTATGCTGTTTTTACACAAAGTCGAAGCCGATTTGCCAGTCGATCAGCAGCGGATGCTGCAGGCGGTACGCAGTCGCGAGCGCATATTCGAAGGTCGTAAAATTCTGGTGGCCGACGACGATGTACGCAATATCTTTGCACTCACCAGCGTGCTCGAGCAGAAAGGTGCGCGGGTCGAGGTGAGCCGCAATGGCCGCGAAGCGGTGGAGAAGTTGCAGCTCGACAGCGATATTGATCTGGTGCTGATGGATATCATGATGCCGGAGATGGATGGCTATGAAGCGATTCAAAAAATTCGCACCGATCCGCGTTTCGCCAAGATACCGATTATCGCTGTGACCGCCAAGGCGATGCGCGATGATCACGAGCGTTGCCTGCGGGTCGGGGCCAACGACTATCTGGCGAAGCCGATCGATATCGACCGCCTGCTATCGCTGGTGCGGGTATGGATGCCGCAGGCGCAGAGATTTTAAATAGTGCAATCCTCGGAGGCTTTTGAACGCGATCTCGATACATTGCTGGATACTATTTACCAGCAATATAACCAGGACTTTCGCGATTATTCGCCGATATCGCTGCAGCGCCGGGTCAAGCACGCGCTGCGGCGACTGGGCTGCGAAACGGTGGCGGAGCTGCAGCTTAAGCTGGCGCAAACGCCGGCGCTATTTACCGGGTTGCTGCAATATCTGACCGTATCGGTTAGCGAGTTATTTCGCGATCCGCTCTACTTTCGCGCTGTCCGCGAACTGGTGGTGCCGGTATTGCAGACGTATTCGTCGCGCAAAATATGGATTGCGGGTTGCAGCAGCGGCGAGGAAGTTTGTTCGTTGGCCATTGTCCTGCACGAAGAGGGACTGTTGGAGAAGACCATAATCTATGCTACCGATATCAATCCGGCGGCATTGGATAGAGCTCGCAAGGGAATATTTGGTATCGAACACATGCAAAGATGCACGGAGAATTATCAGCGGGCGGGTGGGAAGTGCGCCTTCTCCGATTATTATTCGGCGGCGTATGGTAGCGCGATTTTCGATCGTGCGCTGTTGCGCAACGTCGTGTTCGCGGATCATAGCCTGGCGACCGATAGCGTGTTTACCGAGACGCAATTTATTTCTTGCCGCAACGTGCTGATTTATTTTAATCGAAATTTAAAAGAGAGGGCGTTTAAGCTGTTTCACGAATCTCTGGCGCGCAAGGGGTTGCTCGGTTTGGGCAGCAGGGAAAATATGGATTTCTTAACCTCGACAACTTTATTTGAGCCGGTGTTGAAATCCGCCAGATTGTTTCGAAAAATATAGTAGGACAAAAAATTGTCGGACAAAAAGATAGCGGGATCAAAGATGGGGTGTGGTTGTTCGGGTTTATTCTGAAAACTATTGGCGCATGATTGACTGGTTGCTGAATTATGGACGGTATACATAACCTGCTCGAAATTACCCGGATCAACCTGTTGATCGTCGACGATTTAACGGCGAATTTACAGGCTTTGGAGGCCGCCCTGCGGCGCGACGACGCGACTATTTATACCGCTACCTCGGGCGATGCGGCGCTGGGCTTGTTGTTGCAGCATGAGTTTGCGCTGGCCATTATCGATGTACAAATGCCCGGCATGAATGGCTTCGAGCTGGCGGAGTTCATGCGTTGCACCGAGGCTACCAAGGCTATTCCAATTTTATTTGTCAGTGCCGGCGATGAGTATTTGGACTACGCCTTTCGCGGTTATGAAAGCGGCGGTGTAGATTTCATGCACAAGCCGCTCGATATTTTTGTTATGAAAAGCAAGATAAATATTTTTATAGAACTGTATCGGCAGCGTAAGGTTCTGCACGATCAAGTGTCGGCGCTGGAAGAAAGCCAGCGTCGGCAGACAGAAATGCTGCAACAGCTGGAGCAGACTCAGGCTGAGCTCAACAAGGCCATTCAAGTGCGCGATAACTTTATGTCGATCGTTTCGCACGAATTGCGCTCACCGCTCAATACGCTGAAACTGGATATCTATTTAAGAAAGATGTTCGTCGAAAAAGGCAATGTCGACGCCTTTTCATTGACAAATATGCAGCGAATGCTGGATGCCGATGATCGGCAGATCGATCGCCTGGTGCTGCTGATCGACGATATGCTGGATGTTTCGCGTATCCGCACCGGCCATCTATCGGTGCGCCCGCAGCGTGTCGACTTGAAGGTTTTGGTCGAGGGCGTCGTGGAGCGTTTTCAAAGCCAGTTGTCATTGGCCGGTTGCGAAGTGCGATTAAGTATTGCAGAGCCCCTCATTGGCCACTGGGATGAGTTTCGCATTGAGCAGGTGTTGATCAATCTATTAACCAACGCGATGCGCTATGGGAACAATGCACCGATCGATATTGCGGTTGAACGCCTGGCTCAGAATGCCAGGCTATCGTTGCGGGACTATGGCCCGGGTATCGACATCGAGGATCAGCAGCGTATATTTCATCAGTTCGAACGCATCGGCAAGGATCGCGCACGCGGTGGTGGCCTCGGCTTGGGTCTATATATCAGTGAACAAATCGTGCGTGCGCATGGCGGCACGATAACCGTTAGTAGTGAATCGGGCGCGGGTGCGACATTTGTCGTCGAGCTGCCTCTGGACATCCCGGATGAATAGCGCTTTACAGTTGTCAGTCACCCGTTACCGGTTGTCGGTTATGCAACTGACAACCATCGACCTCGCCCGCTTGCGATTGGTTTGAGCAAATAAATCCCCCGCAAAATTTACTCTATCGAACGGTAGTTATTACTGCTCAGTAAGCGCTGCCGCACCGGGTGGCTCTCTTCCTCACAGTCCGACAATGGTGTTTGTAGATATTGCACGCTTATTGCTACGCGCATGTTTATTGAAGCACCGGTTCTTATATTTATCCGCTAGTGGTCATCGATGAATTTAACGGGTACTGAAAAATTCGGAAAAAATATTTCCGGCGACTACGCAATTTTTCAGCGCAGTGCCGTGTTCGACGAGGTGATTTATGAGCTTTAAGAAGATATACATTGCGGGTTTGGAGGCGCGCATTAACGGGCAGAAGCTGAGCGAGAATCCCTACTATAGCAGTGAAAATTTGCCGGCCGATACCGCTGCGGCGTATCGCGCCTGGCAGGTTAAAGCCGAGACGTGGGAGTCAGGTTGGTGCGAGCAGGAAAGAGTGTTGAGCGAGAACGGCAATTTATTGCAGGGCTATCGATAGCGAATCGATAAATAGTTGAGTTCGATCTATGGGAGGTTGCGCGGGCATGTTTTTTGCTGTTTGTATTAATCGGCAGTTTAAATTTCGATAACAAGTTTCATAATGGAGTGGATCATTCTAAATGTCCCATTTTACCGACCGATTGTTGCCATCGCCGGATTTTCCGCTCGGTGCGCATTGGGACGGGCGCGGCGTAAATTTTGCGGTATTTTCCGAGGCCGCCGAAAAAGTCGAATTATGTTTGTTCGACGGCGGTCGCCGCGAATTGGCCCGCCTTGTTATGCCCGAGTGTACCAACGGCGTTTGGCACGGTTATCTGCCGACTGTGGGACCGGGTTTATTATACGGCTATCGGGCGTACGGACCTTACCAGCCCAAGCACGGACAGCGTTTCAATCCGCATAAATTATTGCTCGATCCCTACGCGCGCCAATTGGCCGGTGAATTGCGGTGGCACGATGCATTGTACGGCTATCGAATCGGTTCCGCGCGCGCGGATTTATCATTCGATCGTCGCGATAGCGCCGCCTATATGCCGAAGGGCGTAGTCGTTGCAGATCGCTTCGATTGGGGCAATGATCACGCGCCGCGTGTACCTTGGTCGGAGACTGTAATCTACGAGGCGCATGTGCGCGGCATCAGCGCATTGCGCGATGACTTGCCGGCACACGACCGCGGCACTTTCGGCGCCTTGGGGCACCCCAGCACGATTGCATACTTACAAAAGCTCGGCATAACAGCCATTGAATTAATGCCGGTGCATGCGTTTGCGCGCGATCGGCATTTGCTCGAGCGTGGCTTAACGAACTATTGGGGTTACAACACGCTGAGCTTTTTCGCGCCCGAGCCTAGCTATCTTTCCGACGGCACGCTCGGGCAACTGAAATGGGCGGTAAAACAATTGCACGCGGCCGGCATCGAAGTGATTCTGGATGTCGTCTATAACCATACCTGCGAAGGCGGCGAGCTCGGGCCGACGTTATCGCTGCGCGGTTTCGGCAATCCAATTTATTACCGCACGACCGAAGATCCGCGCTATTTGCTCAATGATACCGGCTGCGGCAACACCGTTAATTTTACTCATGCGCGCGTTATTCAATTAGCGATGGATTCGCTGCGTTACTGGGTGCAGGAATTTCATGTCGACGGCTTTCGATTCGATCTCGGCGTAACGCTCGGTCGCGAGGTGCATGGTTTCGATCCCGGTGCCGGCTTTTTCGATGCGCTGCTGCAGGATCCGGTACTTGCGCCGGTCAAATTTATTTCCGAGCCTTGGGATATCGGCATGGGTGGCTATCAGGTCGGCAATCATCCCGCGCGCTTCGGCGAATGGAACGGGCGTTACCGCGACGATGTGCGGCGCTATTGGAAAGGCGATGCCGGTTTGCGCGGCGCGCTTGCGGCTCGGCTGCAGGGGTCGGCCGATATTTTCGATCGGCAGCGACGGCGCCCCTGGGCGAGCATCAACTTCGTGACAGCCCACGATGGTTTCACTCTGCATGATTTAGTCAGCTACAACGATAAGCATAACGAGGCCAACGTCGAGCAAAACGGCGACGGTAGCGACCAGAACGATAGTTATAATTGGGGTGTCGAAGGTCCGAGCGACGATCCGGCGGTCGATGCTCAGCGCGAGCAGATGAAACGCAATTTTCTCGCCACCAATTTATTCTCGCTCGGTACGCCGATGTTTTTGGCCGGCGATGAATTTGGCCACACGCAGGGCGGCAACAACAATGCGTACTGCCAGGACAATGCCATTTCCTGGCTCGACTGGACCCAGCTGCAGAGCGAGCGCGGCGGTAAACTGCTCGCGTTTACGAGACGCTTGATCGCACTGCGCGGCAAATATCCGTTGCTGCGGGCGAATTATTTTCAGCACGCCCGGTTCGAGCTGGCGCCGGGCCTGCGAGACGTATTTTGGTTCGATGAGCGCGGCTGCGAATTGCAAGCGGGCGATTGGCATAATGCCAGCGCGCGTCTGCTCGGTTTACGCCGCGCGCAGGTGATCGACGAAGTGCAAGCGCAGTACGAGCGGCCCGTCTCAGCGATGGCGAGCGCGGTTATTCTGTTGCTTAATTCCGATTGCGCCGCGCATGAATTTCAACTGCCTGAACCGCATTTCGATTACTCGCTGCTGATTGATACGCATCGTCCCGAGCTTTGCGAGGAGCCGGTCCGCACGCGTTCTATAACCGTCGCCGCGCATAGCTTTATTGCGTTGGCAGGCAACATCGCGATACAGGAGATAGAACAATCGCATCTTTATGCCGGTAGTGCCGAAGCGAGCGTGCGCAACGATGAGGTGGATGAAGCGCCGGCAAACGATACGGTGCTCGACATCGACGAGGACACTATCGAAGAAGGCGAGCCGGTATGACAGCCGAAGCGCATTGCGATATGCGGTTCGGTGCGCATTTGCGTGGTCATGCCACGCAATTTCGGTTATGGGCGCCGGCCTGTCCAACGGTGACACTGGAGATCGGCGGTTCGGAACCGATAGCAATGCGCCGCGATGAGCTTGGATTTTTTTCCGCCGAGGTGCGTTGCGGTGCCGGCACGCGTTATCGCTATCGTCTGGCCGAAGATTTAGTCGTGCCCGATCCGGCGTCGCGTTTACAGGCCGGCGACGTGCACGATTGCAGTGTGGTTGTGGACAACGCTGCCTATACATGGCGGCATAGCGATTGGAGCGGTCGACCCTGGTCCGAGATGGTGGTCTATGAACTGCACGTCGGTTGCTGCGGCGGCTTCAGCGGCGTAGAGCGAAAACTGCCGGCGCTGGCGGAACTCGGCATCACCGCTATCGAATTGATGCCCATCGCCGATTTCTCCGGAGCGCGCGGCTGGGGTTATGACGGCGTATTACCCTTCGCTCCCGACAGCAGTTACGGTAGTCCAGATGATCTTAAGCATTTAATCGATACCGCGCACGGTCTGGGGATTTGCGTGTATCTCGATGTGGTGTACAACCACTTCGGCCCGGATGGCAATTATTTGCATCGCTATGCGCCGCAATTTTTTACGTCGGAGCAGTCGCAATGGGGGACGGTAATCGATTTCACCAATCCTCGAGTGCGCGAATTCTTTACCCAGAATGCTTGTTCCTGGCTGCAGGAATATCGCTTCGACGGGCTGCGCTTCGATGCAGTCCATGCACTAAACGATCGCTCGTGGTTGGATGAAGTGGCTGCGCGCGTGCGCCAACAGGCCGGTCCGATGCGTCACATTCACCTGATGCTGGAAAACGAAGGCAATGAGGCCGGCTTTCTCGAGCGCGATTACGATGCGCAGTGGAACGACGATGGCCACAATGTGTTGCATGTATTGCTGACCGGCGAGCATGATAATTATTATCAAAATTATAGTATCGCGCCGGCGCAAAAATTAGCGCGTATGTTGGCCGAGGGGTTCGTCTATCAAGGCGAGCCGTCGCCGAGTCACGGTGGCGCGCCGCGCGGCACGTCGAGCCGGCACTTGCCACCGCATGCGTTTATGTTATTTCTGCAAAATCACGATCAGATCGGCAATCGCGCATTCGGCGAGCGTCTCATCAAGCTGGCGAACCAGGATGCGTTGCGCGCGGCGGTAGCACTGCAATTATTGTGTCCGCAAATTCCATTGCTGTTTATGGGTGAAGAGTGGGGCTCGGCGACGCCGTTTTTATTTTTTACCGATTTTCACGCCGAGCTTGCCGTCGCTGTGCGCGAGGGCAGGCGCCGCGAGTTTGCCGGGAGCGCTGCTTTCGCGGATGCGCGGCAGCGCGCAAAAATTCCCGATCCGAATGCACCGGGCACCTTCGAACAGTCCATTCCCGATTTCGCTGCGGCGCACCGCGACTGCCATGTCGAGTGGTTGCATTACTATCGCACCTTGTTGCGTCTGCGTCGCGAGTTCGTTGTGCCGTGGCTGCAGGACGCGCGCAGCGTGGCGGCGCATGTGGTGGCGGCAGCGGCCGTGTTGGCCAGTTGGCAGCTGGGCGGCGGTCGGCGCTTGCACATAGCGATTAATTTAGCGCCGGAGGAAGCGAGTATTGCCGCGCCGAACGGGCGCTTGCTGTTTGAAAGCCGGGC
>DATIED010000347.1:0-2212 GCA_035455965.1 Spongiibacteraceae bacterium | reverse complement strand
GGCAAGCGTCCCTCCGTCGATTTAAAAAATCCGCAATGGCGTTTGCACGTGCAGTTGCGCCGCGATCATGCGACGGTCAGTATCGATTTGGCCGGCGAAAGCTTGCATCGCCGCGGCTATCGGTTGCAGGGTGGTTTGGCGCCGCTGAAAGAAAATCTTGCCGCTGCTTTATTGCTGCGCGCCGATTGGCCCGGTATCGCCGCGCGCGGCGGTGCGCTGCTCGATCCGATGTGTGGTTCGGGTACGCTGCTGATCGAAGGTGCATTGCTGGCGATGGATATCGCTCCTGGCTACGCGCGCAAACAATGGGCATTTGAATACTGGCTGCAGCACGATGAAAAGATTTGGTCGCGCCTCAAGGGCGATGCGGAGCAGCGTCGCGAGCAGGCGCTGCAGCGACAGTGGCCAGAAATTCGCGGCTACGATGCAAGCGGAGCGGCGATTCGCGCCGCCGAAGAAAATATCGAACGCGCCGGTTTGACCGGCAAGGTGCGGGTGCTGCGTAAAGAGCTGGCGCAATTCGTCAAGCCGACCCATCAGGCGCTTGATACTGGACTCATTATTACCAATCCGCCGTATGGCGAACGTTTGGGCGAACAGGAAAGTTTGCGGCATTTGTACGCGCATTTCGGCGAGCGCTTGCGCGAGCATTTCCAGGGCTGGCAAGCCGCGCTGTTTACCGGTAATCCCGATCTCGGTAAAACCATGGGGTTGCGCAGTTATAAGCAATATCGCTTGTGGAATGGCACTATCGCGGCACAGCTGTTGTTGTTCCATGTCGAGCCACAGTATTTTGTCGATCGATCGAAGCCGCCGCTGCATGCGCAGCCGATTGCCGTTGAGTTAAGCAGCGGAGCGCAAATGTTTGCCAATCGCTTGCAAAAAAATCGCAAGCGCTTACAGAAATGGTTAAAGCAGCAGACGATCGAATGCTATCGCCTTTACGATGCGGATATGCCCGAGTATGCGGTAGCGGTCGATTGTTACGGCGATTGGGTACACGTCGCCGAATACGCCGCTCCCGCATCGATCGATGAGACGGCGGCCGAACTGCGCTTGCGCGACGCCATGGCAGCGATTCCGGTTGCGCTGAATATCGATCCGCAACGCGTGGTATTGAAACAGCGCGCGCGCCAGCGCGGCGCGAAACAATACGAAAAGCTCGCACAGCGGGGCGAATTTATGGAGGTGCGGGAGGGCGCAGCACGCTTGCTGATAAACCTCACCGATTATCTCGATACGGGTTTATTTCTCGATCATCGTCCCGTACGCAAGAAAATTGCCGAGCTTTCCGCAGGCAAAAGTTTCCTGAACTTGTTTTGCTACACGGCGACGGCCAGTGTGCACGCCGCGATCGGCGGGGCGAAAACCACTACCAGCGTCGATATGTCGCAAACCTACCTCGATTGGGCGCGCCGCAATTTGGCGCTGAACGGTTTGAGCGAAGCGCGCAACCATCTGTTGCAAGCCGATTGCCGGCGCTGGCTGGCAGAGTGCAAGCAACAGTTCGATCTGATTCTGCTCGATCCGCCGACCTTCTCCAACTCCAAGCGTATGGGCGATGACACGTTGGATATTCAGCGCGATCATGCCGATCTGATTCATCAGGCGATGCGTATACTGGCGCCGGGCGGGCTGTTAATTTTTTCCAATAATAAACGGCGCTTTCAACTCGATGCGGTGCTCAGTGAAATATTTGCCGTGGAAGACGTCAGCCGCTGGTCGCGCGATATGGATTTCGAGCGCTCGGTCGATATTCATCAATGTTGGTTTATTCGTCATCGTTGAGAGTGGATCGAATGGATCGTTCTGAGAGTCTGTAATGAGGCGTCACCTGCCCCTCTATTTTTCATAGCCCTACAGTGCCCGAAGCTCGGCTGCGCACCGACAAGGGTGCGCAGCATTCGCTGAGGTTTCTGCAGTAGATTGTTGCCGCGGCACCTTCCGGGCTCTGAAAAATAGAGGGGCAGGTGACGCTTTTTATTCCTCTGCCAACTCCATTCTATTTTTAATTATGCTGCAGATCACCGCGATCTGATGGCGGCTGGGTCTGGCTTGTTTTAGCGCTTGGGACGGGGCATGCCTGCTTACCTTTGGAGGAGTCTCAGCGACAATCTGCGCGACCTTGTAGTCGCGCAGAGAAGCTTCGGCCCCAACAAGCGCTGAAACAAGCCAGGCCCAGTCGCGAACCACGCTGCCATGTCGCAGGAAG
>DATIED010000346.1:0-16360 GCA_035455965.1 Spongiibacteraceae bacterium | reverse complement strand
ATACAGCGCCAGCACCATGATGCCGACCACGATAAACATACCGATCTGAAAACCTACCGCCTGTACTTTTTCCGACAGCGGCTTGCCGGTGAACAACTCGGGCAGCGCAAATAAAATATGGCCGCCGTCCAATACCGGAATCGGCAACAAATTCAAGACGCCGAGACTGACGCTAAAAAAAGCCAGGAATCCCAGGTACGGCTCCCAACCCGACTTGGCCGAAGCGGTCGCCACTTTAGCAATGGTAATCGGTCCACTCAAGTTTTTAGGCGAGATCATTCCCAGCGCCAACTTTTTGATCGACTCCAGCGACACCACCGACATCGACCAGGTGCGCTCGGCAGCGGCCACCAAAGCCGCTCCGGGCGAATAGTGAAAATCGCGCAGCATCGCATCCGGCCACTTAACCGCGCCGCCGATTCCTACCTGGCCGAAGGCTTTACCCTGTTCGTCCACCTTGCGATCGGGCGTCAACGCAACTTCGCGGCGGGTGCCGTCGCGCAGAATCGCCAGCTCGATGGCCTGCTCGGGCCGCGCGCGCACGTATTCGACCCAGGTCTCCCAATCGGGCATGGCGATACCATCGGCGCTTTCGATACGATCCTGTACTTGTAAACCCGCTTTAGCCGCCGGTCCGCCCGTTACAATCTTCTCGATCACCGGCTCGCCCTTCGGCTGCCACAATGTGATACCCAGTCCGGCCACCATGTCCGGCGCTTCATCGCCGGCCAGCCAGTTATCCAAATCGACCGTGGAATCGTAAATCACATCAGAGTCCGGATATTTGACCGAGAAGCGCAGCGCGCCGCTCTCGCCGATGCGGCGCACCAGCCGCTCGTGCAGCGCCTGCCAGGTCGGCGTATCGGCACCGTCGATCGCGACGATTTCCTGCCCGGCGGATAACCCGGCGATCTGCGCCAGCGAGTGATCCTTGACACTACCGATCACCGGCGCCACGCCGCCGACACCGCTGACGAAAACAATCCAGTACA
The DNA here is from genome assembly GCA_035455965.1 of Spongiibacteraceae bacterium. Taxonomy (GTDB): domain Bacteria; phylum Pseudomonadota; class Gammaproteobacteria; order Pseudomonadales; family CAMLJR01; genus CAMLJR01. The sequence goes on along the minus strand of DATIED010000346.1, from coordinate 15,368 downwards.
GCACGATCGCCAGCAAAAAATTCGCGACCGGTCCGGCAGCGATAATAGCGATGCGCTGCCACACCGGCTTGCGGGTAAAACTTTGCGATAATAATTCGGCGGGGACCTCGCCCTCGCGCTCGTCGAGCATCTTCACATAGCCGCCGAGCGGTATCGCGGCGAGGGCAAACTCGGTGCCGTGCTTGTCGCGCCAGGTCCAAAACGGTTTGCCGAAGCCAATACAAAACCGCAGCACTTTGACACCGCAGCGCCGCGCCACCCAAAAATGACCGTACTCGTGAAACGTAACCAGCACACCGAGCGTCAGCGCGGTTATCAAAATCATCTGCAGGATATTCATTAGCGGCTACCTCTCAATATCGATCGCCCCTGCGTTATCGATCGCCCGCGAGCCCCGATGGCTCTCATCGATTCGCCAATTGACCGACGACTGCCGCAGCAATCCGGCGGGCATCGCGGTCGGCGTTTTGGACATCGGTCAGCGAATGCGGTTCAACCGGCGGCACATCGGCCATCACTTGCTCGATCAATACCGGAATATCGATAAAACGCAGCTCGCCCGCCAAAAATGCCGCAACGGCAATTTCGTTCGCGGCGTTCAATACGGCCGGTGCCGAACCGCCGCGACGCATTGCCTCCGCCGCGAGTCGCAGGCATGGAAAACGCTGCTCGTCGGGCGCCTGAAAATCCAGTCGCCCCTGGGCGATCAAATCCAGGCTGCCAACACCCGAAGTTATTCGCTCGGGCCATGCCAGCGCGTGTGCGATCGGCGTACGCATATCGGGATTACCCAACTGCGCCAGAATCGAACCATCACTGTACTCGACCATGCTATGAATAACCGATTGCGGATGAATAACAATTTGCACCTGCTCCGGACGCGCGTCGAACAACCAGCACGCCTCGATCAACTCCAGCCCTTTATTCATCATGGTGGCCGAGTCCACCGATATTTTCGGCCCCATCGACCAATTGGGGTGGGCGATCGCCTGAGCGGGCGTAATGCTAACGAACTCACTCAGCGGCGTATTGCGGAACGGTCCGCCGGAGCCGGTCAGTAATATTTTGCGCACGCCGACTGCGCCCAGACCACGCCGCCCGTCCGAACCATCCTGATAAGCGGCGGGCAGGCATTGGAAAATTGCATTGTGCTCGCTATCGACCGGCAACAGAACTGCTTTCGAGGCCGCCACCGCAGCCATGAACAAATGACCAGCCATGACCAGCGTTTCTTTGTTGGCCAGCAGAATCTGTTTATCGGCGCGCACCGCCGCCATGGTCGGCTCAAGACCGGCGGCGCCAACGATGGCGGCGACCACGACATCGACCCTGGGGTCGGCTGCGACTTGAATCAAACCTTCGCAACCGGACAGCACTTCGGTAGCCGGCGCCTTATCGTGTCCATTTTTGTCGAGCAAATGGGCGCGCAATTGCGCAGCGGCCGCGGCATCGCGCAACACCACATAAGGCGGCTGAAACCGCTCGATCAGCGGCAGTAATTTTTCGACGCCGGTATTGGCGGTCAACGCAAACACGCGATAGCGATCGGGGTGCCGCGCGATGACGTCCAGCGTGCTGGCGCCGATCGAACCGGTAGCACCCAGCACGGTGACAAATTTCGGAGTTACATCTTTCATCGAGCCTAACGGCCTCATGGATTCGCCAACACTCTGCTTTTAAAAGACGGTCAGGTATTGGCTCAGGTATTGGCTAACAACAGACCCAGCGCAAACACCGGCGCCGCGGCACTGATACTGTCGAGTCGATCCATCACCCCCCCGTGACCGGGCAGTAGATTACCGCTATCTTTAACGCCGCGATAACGCTTCACCATGCTCTCCGCCAGATCGCCGAGAATAGATGCCAGCACGGTCACCACCGCCACCGCCAACCAGGCGTGCAGCGACAACTGCTGCCGCGCGCAGTACCAAACCACCAACGCCAACAACACGCTGCTAGCCAGACCGCCGACGAAACCTTCCCAGGATTTACCAGGGCTGACAGCCGGCGCCAACTTGTTACGACCGAAGCGCGTCCCGCTGAAATAGGCGCCGATATCCGCCGCCGCTACCAGTCCCAACATAAACAGAATCAGCCATTCGCCATGCGCTTGCGCGCGCAGATAGCCGAAGGCAAACCAGGCCGGCAACAGCACCAGCCAGCCGATCAATGCGCGCGTTGCCACCGATCCCCACCAGTGCGCGCTGGCCGGGAAAGTAGCGACGCACAATAACGCGACTATCCACCAGCCCGCGGCCAAAACGAGCACCGCTACGATCCAGGTCGATTGTGGCTTGTCGCCGAGCAGGCCTGCGCCGCAAAACAATGCCACCATTACCGCTGCCGCCAACACGCAATACAGCAGGCGCCCCGCTACACCGCTAATACCCGCCAGATCGGCCCACTCCCAACACGCGATCAACGTCGCGATTGCCAGCACGCCGATCAATACCATCGGCGACGAACCAAAGATCAACAACAGCGCTCCAAGCGCAAGCAGCGAGCCGGTGATAATGCGCTGTTTAAGCATTGCCGATCACCTCGGCACTCGGGCTCGCAAGCTCGCGGCCGCCAAATCGCCGTACGCGCTGTGCGAAAGCCTGCAAGGCGCGCAAGGTTTCCAACTCGCCGAAATCCGGCCAATAACATTCAGTGAAATAGAGTTCGGCATAGGCCAGCTGCCACAACAAAAAATTGCTGATGCGCTGCTCGCCGGCGGTGCGAATCAATAAATCGGGCTTCGGTAAATCGGCCAGCGCAGTGGCGCTGTCGAATAGAACCTCGTCGATCTGCTCCGGCGCCAGTTCGCCGCGTGCGACGCGCTCGGCAAGTACGCGAGCGGCATTGGCGATATCCCATTGCCCACCATAATCGACGGCGATCACTAACGTCGATCCGCTGTTGCCTGCGGTCAGCTGCTCGGCCTCCAGAATTTTCTTCTGCAGGCCGGCATTGAGACGCGCGCGCGCACCGATAAACCGCAGGCGCACATTATCCTGATGGAGCTTTTTCACTTCGCTGGAAAGATACGCGGAAAACAACCGCATCAGGGCACTGACCTCGGCGCTGGGGCGCTGCCAATTCTCGCTGCTGAATGCGAACAGGGTCAGTACTTCGACGCCCTGTTTACGGCAGGTGCGCAACACCTCGCGAATCGCTTCGACACCGGCTCGATGACCGGCCACACCCGGCAAACCGCGCCGCTTGGCCCAGCGATTATTGCCGTCCATGATAATAGCCACATGCCGCGGCATAGCGCTTGGCGCGGGCTCGTTGATCGGTCTGAAGTCGGTCATAGCGCCTCGTAGCATCGACCCGCGCGGGTCAGATTGCCATCAAATCGGCTTCTTTGGCCGTCAATGCTTTGTCCGCCTCAGCGATGAAACGATCGGTGAGCTTTTGCATATCGTCCTGTGCCTTCCGATCCTCGTCCTCGCTAATCTCTTTATCCTTCAACAGCTCTTTAACATCGCTCAACACATCGCGGCGGATATTGCGTATCGCCACGCGCGTATGCTCGGCTTCGGCGCGGGCCTGTTTGATATAGCCCTTGCGCGTTTCCTCGGTGAGCTGCGGCATCGGGATGCGAATCACTGTGCCGGCGGTGCTGGGATTCAATCCCAGATCGGATTTCATAATCGCTTTCTCGACGTCGGGAACTGTATTGCGCTCCCACGGCGTCACGGTCAACGTGCGCGAATCCTCGACGCCGATATTGGCGACCTGACTCAGCGGTACTTCGCTGCCGTAGTAATTGACGCGAATCGTATCGAGCAAGCTTGGATGCGCGCGACCGGTGCGAATCTTGTTAAAGCTGTGGCCCAGCGCCTCAACCGATTTGCGCATGCGCTCTTCCGCATCTTTTTTTAGGTCGTTAATCAACTTGTCTCTCCTAGCACCTGTGTTCGGGGCAAAATCAATTCCAGTTGCGGCCTTTGCATTGGCTCTATTATGCGTGGCTCGCCTGCACCAGTGTGCCTTCGTTGCCGCCTACCGCAATATCCAGCAAAGCGCCCGCTTTTTCCATCGCAAATACACGCACCGGCAGATCGTGGTCGCGGCACAGGCAAATGGCGGTGAGATCCATGACGCCGAGTTTTTTATCCAGCACTTCGTCATAGGTCAGGCGATCGAATTTCACCGCGCTGGGGTCGCGCAGCGGGTCGGTGTTATAAATACCATCTACCTTTGTGGCCTTCAGCACCAATTCCGCGTTGATTTCGATACCGCGCAGGCAAGCCGCCGAATCGGTAGTGAAAAAAGGATTGCCGGTGCCGGCGGCGAATATGACCACTTCGCCGCGCTCAAGCGCGCGCACGGCGCGCCGGCGATCGTAGTGATCGACCACGCCACTCATCGGAATCGCCGACATGACGCGCGAAGCGATATTGCTACGCTCCAGGGCATCGCGCATCGCCAATGCATTCATCACCGTCGCGAGCATGCCCATATGATCGCCGGTGACGCGATCCAAACCGGCCGCCTGCAACGCCGCACCGCGGAATAAATTGCCGCCGCCGACCACCAGACCTACCTCGACACCGATATCGATCAGCTGGCCGATTTCAATCGCCATGCGATCCAGGATTTTCGGATCGATGCCGACGCCATCTTTGCCCAAGGCCTCACCGCTCAATTTGAGCAGAATACGTTTATATTTTTTTTCGCGGGACTGATTTTCGCGGGACTGACCTGTCATTACGCGCTCCGAACGATCTGCAAATCAGAATGTAAAACGGGGCCACCGGCCCCGTGTTCGATCGGCCTGTCAGCCTTTGACCTGTGCCGCCGCCGCAACTTCGGCCGCGAAATCCACTTCTTCTTTTTCGATACCTTCGCCCACTTCGAAGCGCACAAACTGCTGCACATCGGCACCGGCTTTTTTCAGCAGTGCGCCAACCGTATTATCCGGGTCTTTGACGAAGGGTTGATCGACCAACGCATTTTCGGCGAGGAATTTTTTCACTCGACCCAACACCATCTTCTCGATGATATCTGCCGGCTTACCGCTCTCGGCAGCTTGCGCGGTGTAAATTTCTTTCTCTTTGGCGATCAGTTCCGGCGGCATATCTTCCTGGCGCACGACGGGAGGGTTCGCAGCGGCGACATGCATCGCCACATCCTTAGCCAATTCGGCACTGCCGTTTTTCAGTGCCACGACTACCGCGATGCGGTTGGTCGAATGCACATAAGCAGCCACCGCGCCATCGGTCGGCGTGACGATAGCGACGCGGCGCACGGAAATATTTTCGCCTATTTTTTGCACCAACGCTTCGCGGGCAGCTTCCAACTCGCCAGCCATCAATGCCGCCACATCGCTTTGTTTGGTGGCAAAGGCCTGATCGAGCACCTTGCCTACAAAGCCCAGGAAGTTGCTATCGCGCGCGACGAAATCGGTTTCGCTATTCACTTCAAGAATTACTGCGTAGCTGCCATCTGCTGCCACCTTCGCCGTGACCACGCCATCCGCCGCGGTGCGGCCAGCCTTTTTGGCCGCTTTCATGCCGCTGGATTTACGCAGCTCGTCGATCGCTTTATCGATGTCGCCACCGGCCTCGACCAACGCTTTCTTACACTCCATCATGCCGAGCCCAGTGCGCTCGCGCAGATCTTTTACCAAGGACGCAGTAACTTCTGCCATGGCTGATTACTCCCACTTAAATAGCTGCCGGCGCAACACGTGCACCAGCCTGCAAAATTAATCCAACATAAAGTTGATCCAAAAAAGGGGGCTAAGCCCCCTTTTTACAGCGCTAGAACCGAGTTCGCTTATTCAGCGGCATCGGCCTCGCCAGCTTTCACTTCGACGAACTCATCGGGTGTGACCGCGCCGCTGGCATCGCCGCGACCGGCCAGTACCGCTTCGGCGATCGAGCTAACGTACAGCTTGACGGCGCGAATCGCATCGTCGTTGCCGGGGATGACGTAATCCACGCCATCCGGATTGCTATTGGTATCGACCACGCCGATCACCGGAATGCCAAGCTTGTTGGCTTCCTGGATCGCAATGCGCTCATGATCGACATCGATAATGAACAATGCATCGGGCAGGCCGGCCATTTCCTTGATACCGCCGATCGAGCGCTCCAGCTTCTCCATATCGCGGGTGCGCATCAACGCTTCTTTCTTGGTCAGCTTGGCGAAGGTGCCGTCCTGACTCTGCGCTTCCAGCTCGCGCAGACGCTTGATCGACTGACGAATGGTTTTGTAGTTGGTCAGCATGCCGCCGAGCCAACGGTGGCTGACGTAGGGCATGCCACAGCGTTGCGCCTGCTCTTTGATCAACTTGCTGGCGGAGCGCTTGGTGCCTACTAACAGTACCTTATTCTTATTGGCGGCCAGCTTTTTTACAAAGCTTAGCGCGTCGTTGAACGCGGGCACGGTGTGCTCGAGGTTGATGATATGGATTTTATTGCGGGCGCCGAAGATATAAGGCGCCATTTTCGGATTCCAGAAGCGGGTTTGGTGGCCAAAATGCACACCAGCCTGCAGCATTTCGCGCATGCTTACTTGAGACATAACGTTTCCTTTAGGGTTGTTCCTTCCACGCATCCCATCGACCAACCCCGCCCGGAGAGAATCTCTTCTAAAAAAAGAGAAAATATCTGAGACGAAGCACCCAGGTCCATGTGACGATACGTGTGCGGCGTTAAAAAAATGAGCTGTTTAAACCCGCCTAGCGGCGAGAGCGCGCTTTATACCACAGCGGGCAAAAGACATAAAGGCGAGATTCAGTCGGGCGCGAGGAAATTGAGGCGGGCTGAGAAGGCATGGTTTACAATACCTACCAAAATAGTCATCCGCCGTGCAACCTATCCCTTTTGTAGATACCAGTAGCCTATCGTGACCGTTAATACCCCGGAAGAACTCGAAAAAATGCGCATTGCCGGACGCCTCGCTGCCGAGGTTCTGGAAATGATAGAAGCCTATATAAAGCCGGGGGTCAGCACCGCCGAGCTGGATCGCATCTGTCACGACTATATGGTCGATGTGCAACATGTGATTCCGGCGCCGCTCAACTATCACGGCTTTCCGAAATCGATCTGCACCTCGGTCAATGAAGTGGTCTGTCACGGCATTCCGTCCGAGCGCAAAATTCTCAAGGACGGCGACATTATCAATATGGATATCACCGTCATCTACGACGGCTACCACGGCGACACCAGCGCCATGTTTCACGTCGGCACACCGCAGCCGCACGCCGAGCGCCTGGTCAATATTACCAAGGAATGTTTGTACCGCGGTATCGCCGAGGTAAAACCCGGGGCTCGCCTCGGCGACATCGGTCATGCGATTCAACATCATGCCGAGTCCAACTATTACAGCGTGGTGCGCGAATATTGCGGCCATGGCATCGGCCTCGCATTCCACGAGGATCCGCAAGTGCTGCATTACGGCGAGCGCGGCACCGGCCTTGAGCTAAAGGAAGGCATGATCTTCACCATAGAGCCGATGATCAATGCCGGCAAGCGCCATGTGAAGTTGAACGCCAAAGACGGCTGGACCGTCACCACCAAGGATGGCCGCCTGTCGGCACAATGGGAGCATATGATCGTCGTCACCAAGGATGGCGCAGAAGTATTGACGGCGCGTGCCGACGAACCCTTCTTTCGCAAAACCGCCTGAAGGACGCATGAGCCTGTCGCTGCCCCTCGAAGTTTTCGATCCGCTCGCTTTCCGCGCCGAATTGAGCTGCGGAACGACCGAGCAGCCCATCGGTAACACTATCGGACGCTACAAGGCTGCGCTGGAGCGCACGCGCCGCCATCTCGATGAAGCCTTTCGACGCGGCGACGCGATCCGCGACCTGGTGCAGGCGCGCGCACTGGTGGTCGATGAACTGTTGCGCTGCGTCTGGCAGACACAGCCTTGGCCCGATCAGCAACTCAGCCTGATCGCCGTCGGCGGGTACGGACGCGGCGAGCTGCACCCTTACTCGGATATCGATTTATTAATCCTGCTGCCGGAAACCGGCGACAATCGCTACAGTGGCGCGATCGAAGCCTTTATCACGTTTCTATGGGACATCAACCTGCAAATCGGCCACAGCGTGCGCACCGTCGCGCAGTGCCGCGAAGCGGCAGCGGACGATATTACGGTCGCCACCAATTTGATGGAGTCGCGCATCCTGGCCGGACCCGATGCGCTATTCAACGAAATGCTCGCCGCCACCGGTCCCGATCGCATTTGGCCCAGCCATACCTTCTTCCGCGCCAAATGGGACGAGCAAATCGATCGGCACCGCAAGTTTGGCAATACCGAATACAACCTCGAACCGAACGTAAAAAGCTCGCCCGGCGGTCTGCGCGACATCCAGATGATCGGCTGGGTCACTAAACGGCACTTCGGTACGCGCCAATTTGAAGAACTGGTTGAGCGCGGTTTTTTAGCGCGCGAGGAATTGACCATCCTCATCGACGGTCTCGACTTTTTATGGCGCGTGCGCTACGGCCTGCATCTGCTGGCGGGGCGCGAAGAGGATCGACTGCTGTTCGATCATCAACGCACGCTGGCGAAGATGTTCGGCTTTGAAGACGACAGCAATCGACTAGCCGTCGAGCGCTTCATGCAGGTTTATTATCGCTGGGCGCTGGCGCTCGGCGAACTCAACGAAGTGTTGATGCAGCATTTCGACGAGGCGATTCTGCGCGCCTGCGAACCCGAAAATGTCATGGAGTTAAATCCGCGCTTTCGCGTGCGCAGCGGCTATCTCGAAGTCAGCAACGATAAAGTATTCGAAAAAACTCCGCCGGCACTGCTCGAAATATTCGTACTGATGGCGCAGAACAAACATATTTCCGGCATTCGCGCCGCTACCATTCGGCTGATCCGCGACAACGCCTATTTGATCGATGAAAATTTTCGCAATGATCCGCGCAATACGCGCCAATTTATGGAGCTGCTGCGCTCGCCGCACAAAGTCGCCCAACAATTGCGCCGCATGAATCGCTACGGCGTGCTAGGTAACTATCTGCCCGAGTTCGGCCGCATCGTCGGCCGCATGCAACACGATCTGTTTCATATTTATACGGTCGATGCACATACCCTGGAAGTCGTTAAAAACATGCGGCGCTTTCAGTACGACGATGCGCTGCAGAAATACCCGGTGGTCGCGCGTATTGTGGCGCGCCTGCCGAAAATCGAATTGCTCTATATCTCGGGCCTGTATCACGACATAGCCAAAGGTCGGGGCGGCGATCACTCGACGCTTGGTGCGCACGATGCGCAAGCGTTTTGCGAGCGTCACGGGCTTAACAAACGCGACACCAATTTAGTTGTGTGGCTGGTCGAAAAACATTTGTTGATGTCCAGCGTGGCGCAGCGTCAGGATATATCCGATCCCGAAGTAGTGCGCGCCTTCGCGCTGGAGATGGGCGATCAACTGCATCTCGATTATTTGTTCGCGCTGACCGTCGCCGACATCAACGCGACCAACCCGACGCTGTGGAACGCCTGGCGCGCCTCGCTGCTGCGCCAACTGTATGCGGAAACCAAACGCGCGCTGCGTCGCGGCCTGGAGAATCCGGTCGATAAACACGAATGGATCGAAGAGGCGCAACAAAACGCCATCGATCAACTCGAGTATCTCGGCTTCGGCGAGGACGAATTGCGCGAGCTGTGGGCCAATGTCGGCGAAGATTATTTTCTGCGCGAAAAAGTCGAGGATATCGTCTGGCATACGCAGGCGATTGCGCAGCATCACAACCGCGAAGAGCCGGTCGTGCTGATCAAAGACAGCAGTGAAATATTGTTCGACGCTGCGACGCAGATTTTTGTGCATTCGCGCTACCGGGCGCATTTATTCGCCATGCTGGCAGCGGCGATGGAACAACTGGATCTCAGCATTCAGGATGCGCGCCTCTACAACTCCGGCACCGGCTTTATTTTTTATACATTCTTTGTACTCGATGCCAGCGGCAAACCGATCGCCGACGATGTGCAGCGGCTCGATCACATCAAAACGTTGTTGCGCGAGCAATTGAATAAGGCCGATCTGTACCCGGAGATCATGCGCAAGCGCACGCCGCGCCAATTGCGCTTATTTGCGATGCCGACCAGCACTAGCATGTCGACCGATACCAGTAAAAACCTGACGGTGCTCGAAGTCATTACGCCGGACCGTCCCGGCCTGCTGGCGCGCATTGGCCGCATCTTCTACAACTACGGCATTCAATTGCAGAACGCCAAAATCACCACGCTCGGCGAGCGCGTAGAAGACGTATTTTTCATCACCGATAATCAGCAGCGGCCGATCGAAGATCCCGAATTGTGCACGGCCATTCAAAATGCCATTAAAAAAGAACTGGATGAGAAGGCGGCGGCTTAACCGACGCTTCGACAAACATGAATACCGATTTACAGCATTTACAGCCCTATCCATTTGAAAAATTAGCCGCGCTCAAAGCGGGCATCGTGCCGCCGGCGATTCCGCATATAGCGCTGTCGATCGGCGAGCCTAAACATCCGGCACCGGATTTTATCCGCGCCGCGCTGATACAAAACTTGCAGCATTTGGCGACTTACCCAAGCACCAAGGGTATTTTGGAGCTGCGCCGCGCCATAGCCGATTGGGCGATGCGGCGCTTCAACCTGGATCGACTCGATATCGAGCGCGAAGTATTGCCAGTCAACGGTACTCGCGAGGCATTATTTGCCTTTGCACAGGCGGCAATCGAGCGCACACCGCAGGGCAGCCCGAAGCCGCTGGTAGTATGCCCCAATCCCTTTTATCAAATTTACGAAGGCGCGGCATATTTAGCCGGCGCCGAGCCGCACTTTATCGACTGCACCGCCGCTAACGATTTCATTCCCGACTTCGACGCCGTGCCGGCTGCGGTTTGGCAGCGATGCCAATTATTGTTTCTATGCAGCCCCGGCAATCCCACGGGCGCCGTGCTCGATGCGGCGACGCTGAAAAAAATCATCAATCTCGCCGATCGCTACGACTTTGTCATCGCCAGCGACGAGTGTTACTCGGAGATCTATAGCGACGAGCAACAGCCACCGCTGGGGCTGCTGGAAGTGTGCCAGCAAATCGGACGCAACGACTACCGCCGCTGCGTGGTATTTCACAGCTTGTCGAAACGCTCCAATGTACCCGGCCTGCGCTCGGGCTTCGTGGCCGGCGATGCGGAGATATTGCAGCAGTTTTTGTTGTACCGGACCTACCACGGCTGCGCGATGCCGGTGCAGCACCAATGGGCCAGTATCGCCGCCTGGAGCGACGAGCAACACGTGCGCGACAACCGCGCGTCGTATCGAAAAAAATTCGACGCCGTCATCGACATCCTCGGCGCCAGCCTCGATATACAACGGCCGCCGGCCGCGTTTTATTTATGGGCCGGCACGCCGATCGACGATATAGAATTCGCGCGTCGCTTATTCGCGCAACAAAATGTCACGGTGCTGCCCGGCCAGTATCTCGCGCGCGCAACGCAGGATGGCAACCCCGGCGCAAACCGGATCCGTATGGCGCTGGTGGCCGATTTCGACGAATGTATCGCGGCGGCAAAGCGCATCAAACAATTCGTCGCGAGCCTGTGACCTGTGAAGATAATTTGTGAAAACCGTTCGTGAAGAACAATCGTTGAAGAACAGACCGTGAAAAAAAGCGAGCGCGCGGCATTCATCGCCCAGCGGCTGCATGATTTATATCCGCAACCGCCGATACCTTTACAGCACGATTCTATTTTTGAGCTGCTGCTCGCCGTGCTGCTGTCGGCGCAATGCACCGATGCGCGTGTCAATCTGGTCACGCCGGCATTATTTGCAAGAGCCAATACACCGGCCGCAATGGCAAAAGTCCCGGTTGCGGAAATTCAGGAAATCATTCGCACCTGCGGCCTTGCACCGAAAAAAGCCAAGGCAATCAGCGAGCTGTCGAAAATTCTGGTAGAGCGTTACGCAGGAGCGGTGCCAGCGGATATGGCAGAGCTGGAAACGCTGCCCGGCGTCGGCCACAAAACCGCCAGCGTGGTGATGTCGCAGGGTTTTGGCGAACCGGCCTTTCCGGTCGATACGCATATCCATCGTCTCGCGCAGCGCTGGGGCCTCACCGACGGCAAGAACGTAGTGCAGACGGAGCGCGATTTGAAGCGCCTGTTTCCACGCGAATTATGGAACGCCCTGCATTTGCAAATAATTTACTACGGTCGCGAATTCTGCTCCGCGCACAGCTGCGACGGCACGGTCTGCGACATCTGTAAAACCTGTTACCCCGAGCGTAAGCGCGCCAAGAAGACCAAGAAAGCTTGAGCCGTAAAATATTTGATATGCTAATCCGCGCAACCGTAAGGACATCGCCATGAGCACAATTTTATATGGCATCAAGAACTGCGATAGCGTGAAGGCTGCGCGCCAGTGGCTCGAAGCTCACCACATCGAATACAGTTTTCACGATTTTCGCGCCGACGGTCTGACACGCCTGCAGGTGCAGGCCTGGCTGCAGGAAATGGGCATGGAGGTCCTGATCAACAAGCGCAGCACCACCTGGAAACAGCTCGATGTGAAAACTCGCGAACATCTCAACGAAAATACTGCGGCAGCCGTGCTGGTGGCGAATCCCACACTCATTAAGCGCCCCCTGCTGGATATCGGTCATCAGCGTATAGTGGGTTTCAGCGCGGAGTTATACGACAACCTGTTTAAGCGGCATACTTTATAGTTTTACCGGTGCCTGGACGTGAATTGCAAAACGCGCCGCAGGCTTATATGGGCTCGTTAGCGGTCCGTCGAATACACCATTTTTAATCGTCAGCTTTAAATCATACGAATTTTTCTATAGGTAAACCATCATGACTCAACACTTCGCGCTCGGCTTCGGTATCGGCACTCAAAACCAAAAAGGCGAATGGCTGGAAGTTTTTTTTCCAGCGCCGCTCCTGCACCCGTCGGCGGCAGTGCTGGCGAGCGTACAAAGCACGCTCGGTTACACCGGCGATAACAGCGTTGTAGCGCTGGATAACAATCAGCTGCAAGCGACGTCCGCAAAATTGCGCGCTGCCGGCGAAAGCGCGCAGGCGGAAATCCTGCAGCAGTTTCAAGACAGCGCGCAGCCTTGCGTCGCGGTTATTTTGGCTACCGATAGCGCACCGACTTCGGTACCGGAAGCGTACTTAAAATTGCATCTGTTATCGCACCGCCTGGTGAAGCCGCACGCCATCGCGCTCGCCGGTATTTTCGGCGTATTGCCGAACGTTGCCTGGACCAACCAGGGCGCAATCGACTTGGCGGAGTTGCCGCGCCGGCAATTGCAGGCACGCTTGCGCGGCGAATTGCTGGAAGTAATGTCGATCGACAAATTTCCAAAAATGACCAATTACGTAGTGCCGAGCGGCGTGCGCGTAGCGCATACCGCACGCGTGCGGCTCGGCGCTTATCTTGGCGAAGGCACAACCGTCATGCACGAAGGCTTCATCAACTTTAACGCAGGCACCGAAGGGCCCGGCATGATCGAAGGACGCATCTCCGCCGGTGTATTTGTCGACGCCGGCTCCGATCTCGGCGGCGGCTGCTCGACCATGGGCACTTTATCCGGCGGCAACAATATCGTCATCGGTATCGGCAAGGGCTGCCTGATTGGCGCCAACGCGGGCGTCGGTATTCCGCTGGGCGACCGCTGCACCATCGAAGCGGGCCTCTATGTCACCGCCGGCTCGGTGGTGACACTGCTCGATGGCCACGGCCAAGCAGTGCAGAAATTGAAAGCGCGCGAGTTATCCGGCAAATCCGATTTGCTGTTTCGCCGCAATTCGCAAACCGGTGCGCTGGAAGTACTCACCAACAAATCGGCAATCGAATTAAACGCTGAATTACACGCGCACAATTAATATCGATTAGCACAGATACCGCCACTCGCGACAAATAATGTAGCGAGTGACGGAGCTGTACGCTGCAAGCGTTTCTTAATCAAAACCCCATCAGTAAGGGACCGCTGCCGCGAGTGTCCCACCAGACCGGTCCGACCGGTCGTGCTGCGGCAACACCGGGAGCGAACAACACATCGATATTGCCGCCCTGCCGTAAAAATATTGCCGTTTGCTCGGCGATTTCTCTGCGCAATTGTTCGCGTACGGTAACAGTCAAATCAGTTCGATCGATCATGGTCGCGGGTCCTCGCTGGGTCGATTACTTAAAGCTAGCCGGCGGCAATGACAAATCGACGAATTTTTAATGACAGATTGTTAACAACGCTGGTTTAATAAATCTTTCTCTCGCCGTGAATCGCACTACTTATGACTGCCCTATCGCCCACCCTGCAACTTACTCTCGATTTGATGCGCCGCCGCTCCGTCACTCCCGACGACGGCGGCTGTCAGGCTCTGATGATGCAACGTCTTAGCGCGCTGGGCTTTGCCACGACGCCGCTACGCTTCGGCGAGGTGGATAATTTCTGGGCTATACGCGGCGACGCCGGACCGATCGCCTGCTTCGCCGGCCACACCGATGTGGTCCCTACCGGCCCCGAACAACAGTGGCGAACCCCACCGTTTGAGCCGGCTCTCATCGACGGTAAATTGTATGGCCGCGGCGCTGCCGATATGAAGGGCAGCCTCGCCGCGATGGTCACGGCCTGCGAACGCTTTATTGCCGCCAATCCGCAGCACAACGGCCGCATTGCCTTTCTGATCACCAGCGATGAAGAAGGTATTGCGATTAACGGTACGGTTAAAGTTGTTGAATGGCTGGAGCAGCGCGGCGAGAAAATCCGCTGGTGTCTGGTGGGAGAACCCTCTTCAGCGGAAGCGGTTGGCGATGTCATTAAAAACGGCCGCCGCGGCTCGCTCGGCGCAAAGTTAATCGTGCATGGCGTGCAGGGGCACGTCGCCTATCCAGAGAAAGCCAGCAACCCCATTCATCTTGCACTACCGGCATTGGCGGAGCTCACCGCGCAAGTATGGGATAACGGCAACGCGTTTTTCCCCGCCACATCGCTGCAGATTTCCAATATTCACGCCGGCAGCGGCACTACCAACGTGATACCCGGCGAGTTGGAAGTGCTATTTAATTTTCGTTATTCGACCGAGGTGACCGACGCGCAATTGCGTCACCGCACTGAGGCGATTCTGCGCAGACACGAACTCGACTACTCTATCGATTGGTCGCTGAGCGGAGCGCCTTTTCTCACCGCACAGGGCGCGCTGGTCGATGCCGCCGAGCAAACCATTCGCGAACTCACCGGCATCGAAACCGAATTATCCACCGGCGGCGGCACCTCCGACGGTCGCTTCATTGCACCAACCGGTGCGGAAGTCGTGGAGCTTGGGCCAGTGAACGCCACCATTCATAAAATCGATGAACACGTGGTCGCGGCCGATCTCGATCTGTTGTCGCGGATGTATGAGGGAATCTTGGAGAAGTTGCTCGGC
>DATIED010000345.1:0-3301 GCA_035455965.1 Spongiibacteraceae bacterium | reverse complement strand
TAAAACCGTGGTGCCCACCTCGCTGCGCGACAGTGCTTTTCTGATGAAGGCCGATACGCAGCAGTTTGTCGCGCGCGTCGGCAAGCATCTGGAGAATCTGCGCGGCCTCGAATTATCCGGCGAACGCATCGAGGCCCTGCAATGCCAGCTTAGCGGCGAGACTGGCGTTTCCGCCGGCCAGCGTGCGCGGCGTTTCTGTATCACCGATAAGCATGGCCGTTCGCGCCACGCCTACAATTTGCGTATCAATATCCACACCGGCGGCGGACGCAGGCCCCTGCTATTGGGTATCCAGGAATATTATCTGCCGAAGCCCGGCACTGCCCGCGAGCAACCCACGATTCGCGCCGAAGGGAACGGCGGCGCTATGCATCGCCAGCCGCGCCCGCGTTGGTTACCGGAGAAATGATGGCGACCAGCGAGCTCGATCTGTTCAGCCGGGACGTCACCGGCACCGTCGACGTCAGCAATCCCGAGGCGGTATGCGCAGCGGTGACCGCTATTTTGCGTCAGCGTTATCCAGCGGCGGAATTGGTCGCGGTGGAGCGTTTATTCGTCGATTTTGCGCGTCTTTACCGCGGCGAATACCCGGGGTTTTTTGCCTGCGATACCGAGTACCACGATATTCAGCACGTGCTCGATGTAACGTTGGCGGCAGTGCGTTTGATCGACGGTTACGAGGCCGGCCACGCGCCGCATGCAGCGGCCGAACAACTCGGCGCCGAGTTGGCGATCGTCGGCGTGGCGGTCGCGCTGTTTCACGATGCCGGCTACATTCGTCGCAAAGGCGATACGCGGCATTTGTTCGGCGCGGAGTACACCAGGATTCACGTCAGCCGCAGCGCGCGTTTTCTCGCCGAATATTTACCGACTATAGGTCTGCCGGATGTCGCTCCGCTCGCGGCAAAATTGGTGCACTACACCGGCTACGAGTTTAAGCTCGAGGATATCGACATCGTCGATGCCAAGCAGCGTGTCTTGGGTACCTTGGTCGGCAGCGCCGATGTCATGGCGCAGATGGCCGATCGCGCGTACCTGGAAAAGTGCCGGGATCGTTTGTACGGCGAATTCGAACTGGGCGGCATGACGCGCGTGCGCGATGCCAGCGGCACCGAGCGTGTGGTGTATGCTTCGCCGGCCGATCTGTTAAAACAGACTCCCGATTTTATCCGGCGCACCGTGACCGAGCGACTCGAACATTTATTCGACGGCGTGTATCGTTATTTTGCCGTGCATTTCGGTGGCCGCAATCTCTATTTAGAAGCGATCGAGCATAATCGCCAGCACCTTGAGCGGTTGCTGGC
Organism: Spongiibacteraceae bacterium; assembly: GCA_035455965.1. GTDB lineage: Bacteria > Pseudomonadota > Gammaproteobacteria > Pseudomonadales > CAMLJR01 > CAMLJR01. The sequence continues at coordinate 1,997 of DATIED010000345.1, read as the reverse complement.
CGAGAACGATGAGCAATTGCTGCAACTCGGGCCACTGCGCCGATCGGAGCTGCTCGAGACGCGCTGAACCATTTCCACGCAGCTGCCGGCAGATTGCATGAGCCGGCGCAGCAGTACCGGTGCAATAGTTGAAATGGCTTCAATAGTTGCAACGGTACGGTAGTTACAACAGTACAAACGTCAGAACAATGTTTATTGTCTTCGCGATGAGTTTATACTTGCGATGAATTTATACTATGCCGCAACGTGGGCTGGGGAATATCTATGACAGCGGTACCGGGTGTAAGCACAGAACGACTGCGCGCGTTCACCAGTTTTCGCAATCTTTCCGAAGAAGATTTACTGATATTCTCGGGCCGTATTCAAGTCAAGGAAGCGAAGCGCGGCGATGTTTTATTCGCTTGCGGTGCAATCGATTCGCAGGAAATCTTTTTACTCAATGGGCGCCTTCAATTAGTTGCCGAGGACGGCCGCGAGCGCGTCGTCGAGGCGGGCACGCCGGCCGCCAATCTGCCGGTTGCCAAATTGCGACCACGCCAGTACACCGGCAAAGCGCTTACTAATCTCGAGTTTATCAGCGTCGATTGCGATGTATTGGAATCGCTGTTCGAGCCTCACAATGATGCCGAGAATATGGAGATCGGTTATGGCGTCGTGGAGATGGGCGTGGAGGACGATGATTCCAACGAAATGCTGCACGCATTCAAACGCGATCTCGAGGCGCGTAAATTTCGCCTGACGACGCTGCCCGAAGTGGCGTTGAAAATACGCGCCTTGCTGGACAATCAGGATGCCGGTGCCCGGCAAATCGCCGAACTGGTCAATCGCGATCCGGCGATTGCGGCAAAAGTTGTGCGCGCCGCCAACAGTCCGATTTACTTCGGCGCCGCCAAATGCGAAACGGTACAGAACGCTATTGTGCGGTTGGGCTTAATGACCACCAAGCAACTCGTCATCGGTTTCACGCTGCGCGATTTATTTCAAAGCGAGGTGCCGCTGCTGCGGCGCCTGATGACCGAGAGCTGGCAGGAGAGCATGGATGTCGCTGCGATCAGCTTTGTGCTGGCGCGTCACACCAAGCTGTTCGATCCCGAGGAGGCCATGCTCGCTGGCCTGGTCAGCAATATCGGTGTGTTATCGGTATTGAACTACGCACAGAATTATCCGCAATTGCTCGACAACGAAGCCTTATTGCAGCAGTGGGCCGCTAAGTTGAAGGGCGAAGTCGGTGCTCTGGTGTTGGAAAACTGGCAGTTTCCCGAGGAGATCGTCGAAGTTGCACGCGGCTGCGAGGAGTGGTCGCGTTGTCCGACTACGCGCGCCGACCTGTGCGATTTAGTGTTGGTGGCAACGCTGCACGGCTACATCGGCAAGCGTAAATTTCCGGCGCCGCCGCGCATGGATCAAGTGCCTGCCTATCAGAAGCTGGCGCTCGGCAAGCTGACTCCGGAATTGACTCTGCAGATTCTGGTCGAGGCCAAGGATCAAATCGAGCAGGCGCGATCGCTGCTCACTGTCTAACGCTATGGTCGTGGCGCCGATTGTTATAGTGGCCGACCACGCAAGCGGCGAGTGCTGCGCTGTGCTCGCCGCACAGCTCGATCTCCCGCTGGTAACCCGCATCGAAGCCGTGCCGCCGCATTGCGTGGCCTGGCTTGGTTACGACGCCTCAGGTCTGCAATTACATCCCATCGATGCCGATCAATCCGGTCCCGTTAGCGTCGATTTTGCCGTTGGTGCCACCGCGCGGCGCGCGCTCGGCGGCGCGGAATTGATCGTCAAGGCGGTGCGCGGACGCAGCAAGCAGGCGCTGTCGATCCTGGACGCTACAGCGGGGTTGGGACGCGATAGCTTTGTGCTGGCAAGCCGCGGTTTTGATGTCGTGGCGATCGAGCGCGATCCGATTGTCGCCGCACTGTTGGCGGATGGTTTGGCGCGCGCGCAGGCGGCGGACCCGGCGATTGCGGAAATCGCTGCGCGCATTGCACTGCATCGCG
>DATIED010000344.1:0-4497 GCA_035455965.1 Spongiibacteraceae bacterium | reverse complement strand
GTACACAAAACCGTATTTTCGCTGATCTCCTGGCTTATCTTTGCCATTTTATTATGGGGCCACCATCGTCTCGGCTGGCGTGGACACACCGCCGTACGCTGGACGTTGGCGGGCTTCAGCTTATTGGTGCTGGCCTACTTCGGCTCCAAATTCGTGCTGGAGCTTATGCTGCATCGGATCAGCTAACGGCCGGTTGCCTGGCGCCCGCTTTTTCTTCAAGATAAACAATCATCGCCCGCAGAGGATCGACTTTTTTTGGACGAGGTACCGTTAGAACTGCTGTTTCTGCTGCTCGCCGCACTGATCATTCTCTCCGCGTTTTTCTCCAGCTCAGAAACCGGCATGATGGCGTTGAATCGCTATCGCCTCAAACACCTCGTGTCCAGTGGCCACAAAGGTGCGAAGCGCGCCAGCTCATTGCTGGAGCGCCCCGAGCGTTTGATTGGCTTTGTGCTGATCGGCAACACATTGGCGAACGTACTCGCCTCGGCCGTCGCCACCGTTATCAGTATTCGCCTGCTCGGCGATAACGGTCTGGCAGTCACTATCGCCAGCTTTCTGGTGGCAGTGTTTCTGCTTATCTTCAGCGAAGTCGCACCGAAAACCGTTGCCGCTTTATATCCGGAGCGCGTGGCATTTCCTTTGAGTATTGCGCTGAAACCATTGCTGCGCGCCACCTATCCGCTGGTATGGCTGGTCAACACTGTCGCCAATAAATTATTGCGCCTGATCGGTATCGATCCCGAAAAACACAATGAAGAGCCGCTCAGCCAAGACGAGTTGCGCACTATCGTGAACGAGTCCGGTGAATTGATACCGCAGCGCCACCAGGGCATGCTATTGAATATTCTCGATCTCGAGCAAATGAGCATCGACGACATCATGGTGCCGCGCAACGAGATGGTCGGCCTCGATCTCGACGACGACGATGAGACATTGATCAAGCAACTGAGCGAATGTGAATTCGCGCGTGTGCCGGTTTATAAAAACGACATCAACAATATCATCGGTATTTTACCGTTGCGCGTGGTCGGCCGCCTGATCGACAACGGCGGCAAACTCAGCCGACGCGCGCTGATGAAAGAAATAGACGAGCCCTATTTTGTACCGGAGGGTACGGCGCTTCACACGCAGTTATTCAATTTCCAAAAACAAAAGCGCCGCATCGCTATCGTGGTCGACGAATACGGCGCGGTGCAGGGACTGATCGCGCTGGAAGATATTCTGGAAGAGATCGTCGGCGAATTTACGTCAAATCTAGCAACCGAATCGGAAGACATTGTCGAGCAGAGCGATGGCTCCTATGTGATCGACGGCAGCGCTGCGATCCGGGAGATCAATCGCGCTCTGGACTGGAAACTGCCGACCGACGGACCCAAGACGCTGAGCGGTCTGGTGCTGGAAAATCTCGAGGCATTTCCGGACGGCTCGGTAGGATTAAAGATCGGCGATTATTATTTTGAAACGCTCGAAGTGCAAAGCAATATCGTCAAGTACGTGCGCGCCTATTACGATCGAGATGCGCTGTAAGCGTCCATCGCCATGCGCCGCTCGCGCGCCCGCTCGATCACTATCCGTTTAGCTTCGCTCGACAAATCGCGCCATGCGCCTATTTCAGCAACGCTGCGTCCGCAGCCGCTGCAGATATTTTGTGCGTTCAGCTTACACACCGAAATACACGGCGATGCAATTTCCAAAGCGTCGCTCATCGTAAAACTGCTGCCGCCACGATACGAGAATATTACTGCGCGAAGCGCGCATCGGGGCGTAATCCAGCGCGATAGCGCTGGCCGTTCGCAACGTAGTGTGCAGCCATCATCTCCAGCGTCTGCCGCTGCTGCTCGGTCAACTGGCGAACGATGCGTCCCGGCGAGCCGACCACCAACGAACCATCGGGAATCACTTTACCTTCGGGAATCAGCGCATTGGCGCCGATAATGCAATAGTTGCCAATTTTTGCGCCATTCAATACAACCGCGTTGATCCCGATGAGACTGTAATCGCCCACGGTGCAGCCGTGCACTACCGCTTTGTGACCGACGGTGACGCCACGCCCCACCGTCGCCGGCGAGCCCGCATCGACATGTACCACCGCACCATCCTGAATGTTGCTATCGGCACCGATAACAATGCTATCGCCATCGCCGCGCAATACCGCGTTATACCAAATGCTGACGTTGTCGCCGAGCGTCACCGCTCCGATCAAAGTAGCATTGTGGGCGATAAAACAACGCTCGCCGTCCAATGTCGCACGGCGCTCATCCAATGTAAAAATCATGATTCCGTCTCCGAAAATAATTGCTTGGCGCGCTCGGCGATATCTAAATTCGCGCCGTACAAGCGATTCACCAACTCGACGATAAAGCCCGCCGTAATACCCCAGATCGTATAGTGTAAATATTGATAGCGCGCGGCGATACGATAAGTGCCATTGCGCATCACGCGATCGGTGCGCAAATTATTGGCATCGGCAAAAAAAACCAGCGGCACTCGAATCAATTCATCGACCTCGCGTGCATCGGCGCACAATAACAAATCCTGCGGCACCAATCCCACCACCGCAGTCACCGCCAGGCCAGTCATGCTGGTGCGCGGCGTCAAATTGCCGCAGCAGCGAAATTGCGCGGGGGGTAATGCCACCTCTTCCCACGACTCGCGCAATGCAGTGGCCAACAGATCGCTATCCGCCGGTTCGACTTTGCCGCCAGGCAACGCAATTTCCCCCGGATGGGTTGGCAACTGCAAACCGCGCCGTATCAGTAACAGTTCCGGCTGCGGCGCATCGCTCAGCGCCATCAACACGGCTGCCTGCCCGGCACCGCTGACCAAGGGACTTAAATCGTGCTGTAAACAGGACTGCAAGCGATCATATAAATTCGCCTCGATCGCGGATGAGCTAGACATGCGAAAAACCTTCCAAAATGTTCTAAATCAAACAATATACCGACTCGTCGCCATTGGGTAAGATTAAAACGACAGTCACGCTCCCGGTCGTGGTTGTCCCTGTGGGGGACGGGAGGATCCGATGGTAAAAGTTGAACTACCCGCATTCGATACGCTGCGTTATTTGGCGGAACACGATCCCGAGCGCCTTGAGCATCTACGCCTGGCCCTGACCGAGTTATTGATTTCACGCTCGCCGGAAGAATCTCGCCAACGACTGCGCGGCCTGCAATTTCAAGTGAACGCGCGTATCACTCTCGCACCCAACCCGGTCGCCGCCTGCATCGCGGTGTCTTCGATGATGCACGATACACTCGATATGCTGCAGCAAGTATTGTGCGAGGGACCGGATTACCCGGTCGCTACAGCCTCATCAGCGCAAGTAATTCCATTTCGTGCACGCTCCAGCGAGCTGCAGGAAAACCGCTAAAAAGCTTCGAGCTTCCAGACCTGGTACGCAGGCTCCTCGTACGGATGGGCCTGCTTCAAGCGCGCCACCACAGCGGCGATCAGCGCATCGGCACAGACAACCTCAACCTTGTATTCAGGCACTTTATCCACCTCTCCGACACTGCCAATAAAGGGCTGACTACCCGCCAGCGGACGAAATTGCCCCTCCCCCCGAATCTGCCAGGCACACTGATCGTATGCGCCGATCCGACCGGCACCGGCTTCGAATATCGATAGCTTCACCGACTCCAAATGACTCTCCGGCACATAGAAGCACAATTTATACATAGCCGACTCCGCCGCTTACTCCACGCCCGCTTCCACCTGCTGCTGCGCATAAAAATCCTGCGCAAATGCAGGCAGCGCACCGCGCTCGATGGCATCGCGAATCGCCGCCATATGGCGCTGGTAGTAGCGCAGATTATGAATCGTATTGAGCTGGGCACCGACCATCTCGCCGCATCTATCCAAATGATGTAAATAGCCCCGCGAAAAATTCTGACAGGTATAACAATCGCAAGACTCGTCTAACGGTTTAGTGCTGTGGCGATGTCTGGCATTGCGAATCCGCACCACGCCGTTGCCGGTAAACAAATGGCCGTTGCGCGCATTGCGGGTCGGCATCACGCAATCGAACATATCGATGCCGCGCAGCACGGCCTCGAGAATATCCTCGGGCTTGCCGACGCCCATCAAATAGCGCGGCTTATCGATCGGCATGACCGGCGCCAGCGCATCCAATACCATTAGCATTTCATCCTTGGGCTCGCCGACCGACAATCCGCCGATAGCGTAACCGTCGAAACCGATCTGCTGCAAACCGTGCAGCGACTCGCGCCGTAAACCCGGATACATACCGCCCTGCACAATGCCGAACAGCGCCGACGGATTATCGCCGTGCGCGCGCTTGCTGCGCTCCGCCCAGCGCATCGACAGCTCCATCGAATGACGCGCCTCGGTTTCGGTCGCAGGATACGGCGTGCATTCGTCGAAAATCATGACGATATCGGCGCCCAAATCGCGCTGTACCCGCATCGAAGTCTCCGGATCGATATAGACCGGGCTGCCATCGATCGGCGATTTAAACGATACGCCTTGCTCGGT
>DATIED010000343.1:0-5400 GCA_035455965.1 Spongiibacteraceae bacterium | reverse complement strand
CGATCGACGAGTGGCGACCAGAGAAACTTCCAGGTATACGGCAACTGGATCAATGCAAGCAGGCCTATTGCCTTGAGATCGACCCCCTCGCTGCGCAGCCAGGCCGGCAGCAAATTCAGCAGCAAAAATAGCGGCAATCCAGAGCTAAACCCGGTGAACACGCAGATCAGCATACGTCGGTTGAAAACTGCGGCACGCAGGGGTTTAACGGTCACACTTACTCATCCAAAAAGCCGCCAGCGCCGGCAGATAGCCGGAATTGCGGGATATAAAGGGCGCCGTGCGCCAGAAAAAATCCGTAGAAATAACAAAAAAAACGTATTCGCATTTGAATCCTGGCGAATCGAAACTATAACTAATGAGCTATGCGGTAACTACCGCGATCGATAGGTTAGAGAATTCAGTGAGCAGCATCATGACCAAACAGAAAATAACTCCCGATGTCGTTAAAAAAATTGAAGTCGCGCTCGAAGAGCGCAAACCAAAAGCCGAGCGTCGCCAGAAGGCTGCGGTCGCGGCCCCGCTGCCAAGCGGAAAGGATCGTCGCACCGGTAAAGATCGACGCAACGAGGATTGATCGAGCCTTATTCCGCTGATTCAAATCGAATCGATGCATCGGTGGCTGAGCCAGCTATTTATACAATAGCCATAAAACCCCAGTTGCGCAGCGCACTTACGATATTCACCGGCAGCGGCCCAGGTGCTCGTTGTCTGTACAACCGGCATAAGGCAGCAACAAACCCTAACCCTAAAGGCCCAGCCCTATGTTGCTCGTAGAAATCGTCATCGCCCTTGCACTTTTACAACTGGTTTATTTTGCCATGCGCGTCGGTGCCGCGCGCGGTAAATATAACGTCCCCGCACCCGCGACCAGCGGCCACGAAATTTTTGAACGCTATTACCGCGTGCAAATGAATACGGTGGAATTAATCGTATTATTAGTGCCGGCGCTCGTTATATTTGCCGAGCAGATCAGCGCCAAATGGGCGGCAGGGCTCGGCGCAGTGTATTTAATTGGGCGCTTTTTGTATCTGCAGGGCTATGTGGCCGATCCTAAAAAGCGCAGCCTCGGCTTTGGCCTGTCGTTTGTGCCGATCCTGGTGTTATTGATCGGCGGTCTCGGCGGCGCGCTCTATCGCTATTTTTTATACTGAGCTGTAACCCATCTCTAAGCGGCCGCAGGAAGCGGCTCAGTCATTGGCAACCCGCACCGGTATCCAACGATTGAGAATATGCTCGAACATCGGCGTCTGCCGCATCGACTGCAGCGCCGCATCCAGACGCTCGCGCAATTGCCCATTGCTTTTATTGACGGCCCACGCCAGTGGCTCCTCGGTCAATGGGCGATAGAAGCTCAGTAACGCCCCGTAGCGTGGCTGCGTAGCGATCAGCCAGCTCGTACTGGCCGCATCCACGAATACATCGATGCGCTTGCTCAATAAGCTTTGCAAACACTCTTCGGCATTGGCGCAAGGCACTGCGGTAGCGGCACTCATCTGCGCCTTAACATACTCGGCACCCGGGCTATTGACGACGAAGCCTGCGCGAAAACCTCCTTGCAACAGGCTCGCGGGACTGCGAAAGCGCAGCACGTCATCGATGCGAATGATCGCCATCTGCCCCGCTTGCAGATAGGGTTGTACAAAATCTACTTGCTGGGCGCGCGCATCGGTGATCACAAGACCCGACATCACCATATCAATATCGCCACGCTGCAACGCCGGCAACAACTCGGCAGCCGGCAATATTTGAAATTGCAGCGGTCGTCCAAGTTGTGTTTGCAGCAATTTGGCAAAATCCGCCTCCATACCGATAACTTTGCCGTCCTGTTGAAAGGCCAGCGGCGGCGTGTCGGCGGCAGTGCCGACCCGCAACGGTGCATCGGCAGCCGCCAATGCTGTAGACCAACAGACCCACATACTAAACAACCACAGCCAATCCAAAAGCTTTCGCATGATGTCGTTCCTGTCGTTACGCAAAATGTTGTGGCGGAAATGTTGTGGCACAAATTGCCCGGCGAACTATTCGTTATTCCGGCAACACTATCCGCTCGCCCGCATAAAATCCAGCGAGGCGGCTCGGCCTCGCTCATTGGCACAAATTTCATACGCATTTTTAGAGGCCTTTTTTATAGAGCGCCCCATAAGTAAATGTACCTACTACTGCCGCCCCCCCTTACTCCCTACAATGGCCGCCGACATTCCTGCGGATGGTGTACGGATTTACCGCAGGTTCATAGGTACATCAGCGAATATTTTTAGTGCAGTGGAATACTTAGACTGATGGCTACTAATGATTATTTGTCGGAGGATAAGCACATGTTGGTATTGTCTAGACGCTTGGATGAAACGCTGATTATCGGCGATGACATTAAAATTAGCGTGCTCGGCATCAGCGGCAATCAAGTCCGCCTTGGAATTGCCGCACCGAAAGAAGTTAGCGTACACCGCGAAGAAGTATATTTACGCATTCAACAAGAATTAACGCAAAAAGCAGCAGTCAACAGTTGATAATTTGCGCTCGCCGGAACGGCAGGGTCGCATCGTTCAGCACTGTTTATCGGGAGGATTAAATATGTTGGTATTGTCTAGACGGCTCGGCGAAACACTCATCATCGGCGACGATATTAAAATCACGGTGCTGGGCATCAGCGGCAATCAGGTTCGCCTGGGTATCGCCGCACCGAAGAACGTCAGCGTGCACCGCGAAGAAGTGTATCGCCGCATTCAGGATGAGCAAGGCAATGAACCGTCTATCGGCAATAGTTAAGTAGCGCCGACGCACGCCGGTCAGGACTCATCTGACAGTGATAGTGCGCCCACCTCCTCCGCAGGCGGCAAGCAACAAAAAAACGTCGCTCCGCCTTCGGGATTATTAGTGCAGCCGATCGCCCCGCTGTGCGCTTGCACGATGCTCTGACAAATCGATAAACCAATGCCCATGCCATTGGTTTTAGTGGTGAAAAAAGGGCGAAACAACTGCTCGCGCGCCGCATCCGAAAGACCGTGTCCACGGTCGACAACGCGAAAACACACGTAATTATTCTCCATCAAGGTTTGCACCACCACGCCATGTTGTTGATCGGCGGAGCCGGCCATCGCCTCCATTGCGTTGCGCAACAAGTTTAGCGCCACCTGCTGAATTTGTACCACATCGACCCGTACCGGCGGCAGACCGCCCTCGAACTCCAGATGAATGGGCACATCGTTGATGCGCGAATCCACTTCCGCCAGCGCAATAACCTCCTGCATCAAAACGTTTAAATCGACGCGGCGGCGCCCGATGTCCGGCTTTTTAACATAGCTGCGCAAGCGCTGGATCACGTCCGAAGCGCGCACGGCCTGCGTGTCGACCTTACTCAGAATATCCATCAATTTATCGCGATCGATATCGCCGCGCTCGATGAGACGCTTGCCGACACGCGCGTAATTAACCACGGCAGTCAATGGCTGATTCACTTCGTGAGCGATGCCGGCGGCCATTTCGCCGGAAGTGCTGAGGCGCTCCATATGCGCCATGCTTTGACGCTGACTCTCCATTTCCTCGCGGGTATGGCGCAGATCCTCCTCGTGTTCGAGCCAGGCACTAATATCGCGCAATACCAGCACCGCACCGCCTTCCTGGCGAGCCGAACAGATCAACGCGACCGGCACCAAGTGACCGTCGCGGCGCCGAATCAATTCCATGTCGCTATGCACGGTTTCGCCGAGCCGATACGCTCGGTAAGGGAGTGTCTGCTCCTCGCCATCGGTGACGCCGCGCTCGCCCTCGAGCATGCGTAAACCATGCAACGATTCGCCGATCGCGTCCGCCGCCGCCCAACCGCTGATCTTGGTCGCAGCGGGATTGATATAAGTGACCCGCCCTTCGACATCGAGACCGATAATACCCTCGTCGACGGCGTTGAGAATTTGCTGATTCTCGGCTTCCAGTTCGCTGTTCCGACGCGCCAGCTCGGTCTCGAGGCGATGAATTTTGATATGGGTGCGCACCCGCGCCAACACCTCATCCGCCTGGAACGGCTTGGCGATGTAATCGACGCCGCCGACCGCGAACCCACGCACCTTCGCCTGACTATCGCCCAACGCGGAGAGAAAAATTACCGCTACATTGGCAGTCTCGGGCGCTGCCTTCAAATGCTGACAAACCTCGAAGCCATCCATATCGGGCATCATGACATCGAGCAACACCAGCGATGGCTTTACTCGCGAAGCAATCTCCAGCGCGGTCTCGCCATTTTTGGCAATCAACAATTTATAGCCGCTGCCCTGCAGCGTTTTGTAGAGAATCTGCAGATTGATTGGATTATCGTCCACCAGCAAGATTTGCTCGTTGCCGAGTTCGTTATTTGGCACCGTGTCTATCCTCTTGCCTCATCGATAATGAATTGCCTCACACCAACACCGCCAAGCCTTGTCACTACAAGCGCCTGCTTAACTATAGCCCTGCCTTGGTTGCCGCCAATAAGTCCCGCACGGCATCGATATCGAAATGATCCAATTTTTGTTCTAACGCCTTAACCCAGGCCACCAACTCAGGACCGCTTTGATGCAGTGTTTGATATAACGGCTGCAATGCCACGCGCATAGCTTCTATATCGCCGACCGCAATGGCCGACCGCAACGATCTTAGCAGTGGCGCCGGCAGTTGTGCTGTTGCGGGGTGCTGAACTGGTGCGGTGGCAATAGAGGAGCGCAGTGGCAGCTGCAGATATTTTGCAACCATCGCCAGCAACTCGCCGATACGCACCGGCTTGCTGAGGAAATCGTCGCAACCCTGTTCGCGCATGCGCTCGACCACATCGGGAAAAACGCTTGCCGATACCGCGACCACAATCGTGTCGCGCAATTGCGGATCCGCTTTAATCGCTTGAGTAGCCGTAAACCCATCCATTACAGGCATGCGCACGTCCATTAAAACCAATGGCAGCGGCTGAGCACGCAACTTGTCGAGCGCGTCCTGGCCATGCACAGCCTCGACGATCGCAATGCCGCTGGCGCGCAACATACCGGCCAATACATGGCGATTGATCTGATTATCGTCGACCACCATTACCGAAATGGCGCGGCCCCCCGTATCGATCAATTGGTGATCCGCATGTTGTTGCTGCGGCACCAAAGCCCGCGTGCTGATTTTTAGCGGCAGGGTAAAGCTAAAACAACTACCGACGCCGAGCGAACTTTCAACGCTTAAATGCCCGCCCATCGCCTCGCATAAACGTTGACTGATCGGCAGACCCAGGCCGGTGCCGCCAGCCACTTTGCCGACCTGATGAAACGGGAAAAAAATCTCGCTCTGCTTCTCGCTGGCGATACCGATACCGGTATCGTGCACTGCAAATAATAATTCGCTGCCCTGCTTGTGCATCGACACCCGCACCATCACTTCGCCGCGCGTGGT
>DATIED010000342.1:0-3836 GCA_035455965.1 Spongiibacteraceae bacterium | reverse complement strand
AGCGGCCCGCGCCATCGCAGTGTGCGACGCGCCGACGGTTGGTACTATTTACGCGATATGTAGAGCGTACAGCGAACTTGTCGCCCCTATGTAATACGACTGCATTCATGCAGTCGTATTACATAGGGGAGGCAAGTACTGTTACGCAGCGGCTGCGACCTGCGCCAAATTGGCATTAATCGCACTCAGCAATGCCGCAAACGCCGCGCGCACCGTATCGTCGGCGATGCCGACACCCCAGCAGCGTTGCTCGCCGATGCCGGCCTGCAAATAACATATGGCCTTGGCGGCGGTGCCTTCCTGCAGTGCATGCTCGTGATAGTCGACGATTTCGCAGCGCGCTCCGGCGATTGAATTCATCGCATCGATCAAGGCTGCCAACGCACCGTTACCTGCCCCATTAATTATTTTGCTGTGGCGCGCGGCGTCGCATAACTCCGCCCGCACTTCGACGCGCTCGCCGTGCGTTTGGATTTGATAGTTTTGCAATGACCAGGGCGCACCGAGATTGACGTAGCGGTTTTGAAACAACGCCTGGATAGCGGCGCCGCTGACTTCGTCGGCGATTTTTTCCGAATGCTTCTGCACCTGTTGGCTGAACTCGATCTGCAGGGCGCGCGGCAACTGCAAGCCGTAATCGCGCTCTAACGAGAAGGCTATGCCGCCCTTGCCCGATTGGCTGTTGACGCGTACTACCGCTTCGTAATCGCGACCGATGTCCTCGGGGTCGATTGGCAAATAGGGCACATCCCATTTCCTGCATGGTTGGATGCCGTCGGTTTGTTGCCAGGCGTGTAAACCTTTGCGAATCGCATCCTGATGGCTGCCGGAAAAAGCGGTGTAAACCAATTCACCGACGTAGGGATGGCGCACGTGGGTCGGAATATCGGTGCAATCCTCGGCGCATTTAACGATATTGGCCATATCGCTGAAGTCCAGTTGCGGATCGACGCCCTGGCTGTAGAGGTTCATCGCCATGGTGATGATGTCCATATTGCCGGTGCGCTCGCCGTTACCGAGCAAGGTACCCTCGACGCGATCGGCGCCGGCCAATACTGCCAATTCGCCGGCCGCGACTGCGCAGCCGCGATCGTTGTGGGGGTGGACGCTGACGCGCACATGTTGTCGATAACTGAAATTGTCGCAGAACCATTCGATGCGATCGGCGAATACGTTTGGCGTATGTACTTCGACGGTCGACGGCAAGTTGATGATCACCGCCTGACCGCGATCGGGCCGCCAGATATCGCACACCGATGTGCAAATCTCTTTGGCGAAATCCAATTCGGTTTGCGTGAAGCTCTCCGGCGAGTATTCGAAGGTCCAGTGTGTGTCGGGTTGCTGCGCGGCGTATTGCTGTACCCAGCGCGCGCCCTGCTCGGCGATACCGCGCACGCCGGCGCGATCGGTATTGAAAACGTATTGACGCTGTGCCGGCGATACCGAATTGTAAACATGCATGATCGCGCGCGGTGCACCGCGCAATGCTTCGAAGCTGCGCGCGATGATGTCTTCGCGGGCCTGCGTCAATACTTGAATGGTTACGTCGTCGGGGATAAGATTTTCTTCGATCAACTCGCGAATAAAATCGAAGTCCGGTTGCGAGGCGGCGGGGAACCCCACTTCGATTTCTTTAAAGCCCATCGCCACCAATTGCATAAAGAAGCGGCGCTTTTGCGCGCCGTGCATCGGCTTCGGCAAGGCCTGATTGCCATCGCGCAAATCCACGCTGCACCACTGCGGCGCGGCGGTTAAGCGTCGGTCCGGCCAGCGTCGCTGTCGCATTGCAACGGTATCGACCGGTGCATACTTTTTAAAATTGAAAGCTTTAAAATCGAAAGATTTGTCGGTGTCGAAAGATTTCATGTTGTTGCTCCTCGTGCCAAATAAATAAAGGGAGATGGCGGCAGAGGGGGAGCCGGCGTGCGCCGCCTTTAATTCATGGCACACCGGCTGCGTCGCAGTCGCAGCAGCAGGTCGGCCAGCGCGGCGCAAACGGCAGCGCAAAGCAACGCATCGGCATGAATCGATAAGGTGGCGGAGGAGAATGTGGTGGAAAAGATTTGCATGGTTAGCGATCGAAATTAGTGAAACTACAGAAAACCGAATTGACTACAGGCACCGCTTCACAGTCGTGGCAGCAGGGGCAGTCGATCGCTATTGAGGTGGAAAAGATTCGGCTTCATGGGCCAAGACTAAAACGAAGTCGTCGGCGGCGTCAACAAAAAGATGCCGGGAGTGTTGGCTCCCGGTATCTTTGATGTTTAGGGGGTGATGTTTAAGGAGTGTTTAAGCGGCAGCGCGCAGTGCCGCGATGCGTTTCTCCAGCGGCGGGTGCGTCATCATCAATGCCGTCAGACCTTCTTTGAAGTCACTTTTGATACCGAATGCCGTCAATTCGCCGGGCAGATCGTTCGGCAGTCCTTGCTCGGCCTGCAAACGCTCCAGTGCCGCGATCATATTGCTGCGGCCGGCCAGATGTGCGCCGGCGGCATCGGCGCGGAATTCGCGCCAGCGCGAAAACCAGAACACGATCATCGAGGCCAGAATGCCGAGCAGCATCTGCGCCACCATGGTCGCGATGAACTGGCCGATGCCGCCGCTGCGGCCATCGCGCGAAATGGCGCGATCGACCATTTGGCCGATGATGCGCGCAAAAAACATAACGAAGGTGTTGACCACGCCTTGCACGAGGGTCAGCGTGACCATGTCGCCGTTGGCGACGTGGCCGATTTCATGACCCAGCACCGCTTTTACTTCTTCGGGGCGGAAGCGCTGCAGCAGACCTTCGGAGACGGCGACCAGCGCGGAGTTTTTATTCCAGCCGGTGGCAAATGCATTGGATACGGGGGAGGGAAAGATGCCGACCTCCGGCATTTTGATACCCGCATCGCGCGCCAGCTCGGCCACCGTTGCCATCAGCCATTGCTCGTCCCGGGTGCGCGGGGTCTCGATGATTTGTACGCCGGCGCTACGCTTGGCCAGCCATTTCGATAACAACAGAGAAATGAAGGCGCCGGACATCCCGAATACCGCGCACATGACCAGCAGTCCCTGCAGATGCATGGCGACGCCCTGGGCGGCGTAATAACCTTCGACTAAGTTAAGAAAAAAACCTGCGACCAGCAGAATAGCCAGGTTGGTGGCGAGAAATAGCGCGATGCGCATCATTGCGGAACATGCCTCGATGGTGGATGAGTGACAGCGAGAATTAGATGAGGGCGTGCCGTTTTAGTTTCAAGGCGGTCCTCGGTTTCAAGACGACTCGTGATCCGCCGCTACCGGTTCGACTGACGCTGAGTCCACATCGTCGACGGCTGCCGCGCTGCCATCTTCTGTATCGGTCGCTTCCAGCTCTTCGAAATCGAGCGCTATCGGGGCTATGGAGGTTGGTTTTTCGGCGGTTGCCAGCACGGGGTTGCCTTTGGCGTCGACTTCGCAGACCACGGATTCCGCGCGCAGATAGATATCGCGCGAGCTGACTTCGAAGACGGTATTGATCGACTCGTCGCGGTGACGGGTGCGGTAGAGGCTTTGAGTATCGGTGCCGTCGACCCATTCCTGTTGCTTGCTAAGGTAGAGGTCGTGCTGATTTTTCACTACAAAAACTGTGTTGCTCATAACGTCGCCAAAAACTGCCCGGGTATGAAAATGTGCCGGCGCAAAGTTTACGCGAATTACCTTGTCGATGTCATGGCGGCCTTTGTCGAGGCAATCAGTGTTGTTGCGATTTCAGGGGCGGCAACAGCTGCTCGAGCTCGTTTAAATAGTGGCGGCGCAATTGCAGCTCTTCGGCAATTGCATAAAGAGCACCGGTATCTACCGAGCGGCTCTCG
>DATIED010000341.1:0-7128 GCA_035455965.1 Spongiibacteraceae bacterium | reverse complement strand
ACCACCGCACTCCCGGTAGCGCCGGCCGCGTGCGCGGACCAGTACCAATACCCGCCGCCGACCAACAGGCCCAGTGCCGCCAATGCTGCAGCTGCCGCGCGATACATCAATTTGGGCAGGCGTTTTGGCAGCACTTCCTGGGCAGCGAGGCGCACCATCGATGCATCCACCAACGCGCCATTTTCGGCATAGACGCCCAACAAAGCACGATCGCAGAGTAAATTGATCAATCGTGGAATACCGTTGCTGTAGCGGTAAATCCGTGCAACTGCGGCCGGCGTAAAGAGATGACCTCGACACCCTGCGATCGCTAAGCGGTGTTCGATGTACTGCGCCACCTCCTGCCGCGCCAGCGGCCGCAAGTGATAACGCGCGGTGATGCGCTGCGCCAATTGCCGCAGCGAGGGCTGCGCCAACAACGTGTTGAGCTCAGGCTGTCCCAACAATATCAACTGCAATAATTTGCGCTCGTTGGTTTCCAGATTAGTCAGCAGGCGCAATTGCTCCAATACATCAATGGCGATGTTTTGCGCTTCGTCGATAATCAATATCGCATTGCGTCCGCGCGCGTGCGTGGCCAGCAAAAAAGCATTCAACGCATCGATTAATTGTTTGGCCGTCGGCTGCTCCTCCGCCAACCCTACCCCCAACTCGTCGCAAATCGTTTGCAGCAACTCCTGCGAGCTCAATTTCGGATTGACGATGACGGCGATATCGATGTGATCGGGAATCTGTTGCAGCAGGCAGCGGCAGACGGTGGTTTTACCGGTGCCGACTTCGCCGGTCAACACCACGAAACCACCGTGATCGCCGATGCCGTACAACAGATGCGCGAGCGCTTCGCGATGTTGCGCGCTCAGGTATAAATAACGCGGATCGGGAGCGATCGAGAACGGTGCTTCGGCTAAACCGAAGTGGTGGTTATACATAGATGAACTCGTGTTGCAAAAACCGCTTCATCAAAAATGGGTTAGCCTTGCAAAATCAATCGCACATCGACCAAGCCAGCTTCATTGCGGCGGCTGGCGGAAAAATCCACGGCAATAACGCCGTAGTCGCGCTCCAATACATCGAGCCACTTTACCACTTGCTCGAACGATACCTGCTCCAACCAAAGACTCAACCCACGCTCTCCCTTCGGTTCGTAGCGCTTAAAAGTTATCCCCAGATCGCGCGCGCTTTGATTAGCCAGCGTCAACACCGAGTCGCCCGGCTTGCGCGTCACACTACCGGCCTTGCCGATCGATGCGCGGTTGGCCTGCATCCACGTCAGCGTGTCCTGCTGCGCATGTAGCGCAGCGATCGCATCGGCATTGAAGCGATGCAGCGGCATCATCACCGACAGCACGATTACCAGTACCAGAAAAAAAACACTCAGCACGCGTACCGCCAGTTGCTCGCGCGGCGCAGCCGCCTCGTAGCGTGCCCATAACTTCTGCGTCAGCGCGTGCGCGGCGATACGCTCGCGCAGCATTTCCAACCATTGGCTAAAGCGGTTCATGATTGCCCATCTCGAATATTGAGGCGACTCACGGTGCTATCGCCCTGTTGAGCGGCGGAGTTAATATCGACATTGAGGCCGACACCGTTCAGCTGGCGCTTGATCTGATCGAGCATATCCAAGGTCGGCGTATGCAACTGTAACTGCAAATCGTTCTGCTGGCGTCGGTAGTGCAGCTCATCGAGCTGCAGCGTATTGCCGCGCAGCCCCAATGCCGCCTTGGCTAATAACGGTAATGGCGAGACGGCGTTGGCAGCTCCGCCACCCAAATGCGCCTGCATTTGTTTACGCGGGCTCACGACACGTTTTTCCTGCGGGAACAACTGACGATACAAGCTGAATGTTTGCGCCTCCGCTTGCCGCGCCTGCCATGCGAACCAAGCGCCACTCGCGGCCGTGAACCCACTGTACAAGACGACACCCAGCGCTGCCACCGCAGCCACACGCCCCCATTGTCGATTACCGCCGCGGCTCTGTACCTTGTAACCGCCCTGCAGCAAATTGAGCAGACTATCTACTTGCCGCACGGCATTCGCCGCAAGTACTTCACCCCCGCTCTCGGCATATTCCGTGAGCGTCGCCTCGGCGTCGATCGTCGTCTGCACTGCGGCGAGCACTGAATGCCCCACCTCGATATTATCGGCGCCGCAATATACCAGCCGTCGTTGCGGCGCGCCCAATTCATCGCTGGCGAATTGCTGCTTCAACAACTGCAGATAGCCGGCAAATTGCTCGCTCAATAAAACTTGGCCGCTGAAGGCACCATCGCGGCAAATTATTCGATCCTGCAGCGCAAAAAAATTGAAACTGTTTTCGCGCCACGGTACCGCAAGCGTATCCGGGCACAACACGTCCGGCTTTATGCCGTGCTGATACAATTGGTCGAGCCAATCGATCAGCAAGTGATGCTGTATTACCGCAACCGGCAATGCCTGTTCATCGGTCGGTTTAAAATCTGGAATCGCCAGATGCACATCCTCGATGTTATCGGCGATCAACTCCTCCACCATGTAGGGCAGTGCTTGTTTAATCTGCCGCATCTGGCGCGACGGAATATGCGCGGCAGTTAAAAACACTAATGCCCCCGGCACCAACACCAGCGTTTTACCTTCCTGAAAAGTATTGCCGAGCTCCCCCTGTAATTGCCCCAGCGCAACTTCCCCACTGCGCAATAACTCGTCCTCCGCACCGAATAAATACCAACCGACTATCGATGAGGCATCGATCCGGGCCGCGTTGAGATGTATCACTAAATGCTGTTTCATGGTTGTTCGCTATCGTCGAATAAGGGACTGCGCACGCGACTGATCACCAGCGTCGCTCCCGTTGTACCGTCGCGCATGAGCACCGTGCGTAAACGCTGCCACCGATCGTCGTAATTTACGGTGACCACCACTTCAAAAAAGCTCGATCGCACGTCCAACTGATTAACGGGCAAACCCGCCAACTCTCCGGTATTCTTATAGCCGCCACTTTGCTGGCGCGCCAGCACCTGCCCAACTTGCGTATCACTCAGTATAGCCCGCAGCGCAATGGCGTCGGCGGTATTCACATTCATCGGTGCCACAATCGGCACCTGCTCGCCGGTCGGGGACAATTTTTTCTTTGGCAGCACCGCGACATGCGGCGCCAGCTTGGCATAATCCTCCGCTTGCATCGAGCGTAGCAACCGCAGCGCACTGATATCGCTCTCGGCCTGATTGGCGGTGCGATAATTGGGATAATCCGCATCCTCGGCGCCGTTGGCGACCACCTGCGGATCTTTATCGACCCAATCGGCCCACTCGCTGGCGTACTTAGGATTCAACTGCAAGGCTTTTAGCAGCAGCTGAAACTGCGTTACATAATTCGGATCCACCGCACCGGTTGTACTATCGAGCATGCCATTTAAATTAAAGCGTCCCTGCAGATCTTTGATCTCGACCTTCATGCTGCCATTATCGATAGCAAATGGCGGCTGGTCTTTAGTGAGCGCCCACGGCTCTTGCAAGGTATCGACCGTACTGTCGAGGGCGTCCTTTGCCAATATCTGACGCGCGTAAGCTTCGCCGCCCAACGCATAATAATAAGCCTGACGCGCGCTCAAAAGATTACCAACACTGCGCAGGCTCAACTGGCTGCGCCGCAGCATTTCAGCGGCGATCACGGTCGCCAGCGCGAACACCAACAAGACAGTAATCAACGCCACGCCACTTTGACGCGCTCGCATTGCGACCGTCGACTTCACAGTAGCTTGTAGGAGCGATTGATGACCCCACCCTCGGCCAAGGTGAACTCGAATTGCAACGCCAGTGGCGGATCCTTGATATTTTGCACCGGCCATTGCGACTCGACACCGTGTGCGGTCAATACGCTGATACTGATTTTGTCGACATCCGGCAACAAAACCTGCACTTGTGCTTTTTCCTTCGCACCGCTGCCATCCAGCATCGGCCAGATATAGCGCAATAAATAATTTCGTTCTTCGCGATAATGCACACTACCCGTCTTATCGTAATCGGGATGATGATCGACGCTATAGGCAATGCGCACCATATCGCTGCGCGCCAGGCCCAACGGATTGGCGCGGCCGCCCCGCGTGAATTGCAACGGCAGCGCCGCCTCATTATCGATCAGCAAATAATTATGGGTCGCAACCGAGATACCCTCCGCATTGCGCACATCGCGAGTGATTAACTGCTCCACATCCTGCTGCACCAACCAAAATGCGCGATTGAGAATACGTAATTGTTCGGTCCGCGTCGCTAAGCGCTCATTCGTCTGCATCACGCTACTCAGCACGCGATAACTGGCTATCCCGATCAACGAAAAAATCGTAATCGCAACTAACAATTCGACCAGCGTAAAACCGCGGGAACGCATTTCAGTAGCGTCCTCGAAACGTCGTAAAACTCACCAACGAATGATTTACATTGTTCTGTGCAGCGAGATTTACGTCCACTTCGATTTTGCGCAACAATGGATCCGGCGTGGTCTGCACGTCGGTGGTAACCAACCAGTCCTGCTCGCGAAATAAGACATGCCGCTCGTTGCGCCCCAGCTGCGGCCACTGCGGCTGGGCAGTCAGCGTGGACAGCGCATCGTCGGCCACCCACATCGCGTAAGTCTTCAACTCCAGCTCGAGCTGTTGTTTTACCTGCAATTGTGTCTGGCGCAACAATGCCGCTGCCGAAATCGCCAAAATCGCCAGTGCGATCATCACCTCTATCAGCGTGAAGCCGCCGTTTCTATGACGTGAGGAGCGGCGCATATTAGCCACGCTCTACCACGATCGGATTGAAGCCATCGCCGCTGAGGACAACATTCAATTCATCACCGTAGCCAAGCGTCAATGTGAATGGTGTTATTTCACCGCTGGACAGCAACAGCAGCAGGGGGCGCAAGCTGGCATTTTCGCTGCGTCCGCTGAGCGCATGAATGCGCTGCATGGCCTGCTCGTCGATATGCTCGCCATCGAGCGCAATATCCACCGCCAGCGTATCCGTAAACTTATGTGGCGCTAACATTTTTTCCGTCATCGCCAACCATTGTTTTTTTTCGCCATCGAAATAGACGAAACGATAACCTTCATTATCGATCGCCAGCCCCAGCTCGGTGCTGTGCAGCACAGCCTCGTCGGCGGCGGCGTTCAACAGTGCCGCCAAGTCGTTGGCCTCGCGTCTTAAGCGCTTCTCGGGGCTATCTTTAAAACCGAGCACCAACAAACCGGCCATCGACGCCATGATGACCAGTACGACCAGCACTTCGATCAGCGTAAAGCCGCGTAACGCTGCGCTGCGGTGCGGCGCCCTGCCTGTCGATCCGTTATTCTTTTGACCAGTTACCGACGTCAGCATCATAACCCTCGCCGCCCTCCCGGCCATCCGCGCCAAAGGAATACAAATCGTAGGCCCGCCCTTCCTGGCCGGGTACTACGTACTGATATTGGTGACCCCAGGGATCGAGCGGCAATTGTTTCTTTTTCAGATAACCTTCCGGGTTCCAGTTTTTAGCATCCGGCTCGCCGCCGGGCTTCGCCACCAACGCCTCCAGACCTTGGTCCGTACTGGGATAAGAGTGATTATCCAAACGATACATTTCCAGCGCTTGATCCAGGGTGGAAATATCCGCTTTTGCGGCGGTCACCCGTGCTTTATCGACGCGACCGAGAATATTCGGCGCTACCAGACCGATCAAAACACCGATGATGACTACCACCACCATAATTTCGATTAACGTAAAACCGCTTTGCTTACATTTATTATTCACGCTGCGCTCCCTATATGTCATTCGCGATGGACAAGTCCCATTGGTCACTTTAGTCCGCGCAAAAATAACCATCATTTGCACGTAAATATTGGCAATTAAATGCTGAGCCGCACGCTTTCAGCCGCTTAAATCAGCTGATTCAAACTGAAGATCGGCTGTAGAATCGCGATCACTATCAGCAACACTGCGCCGCCCATCACCAATAGCATCACGGGCTCGAAAATACCGAGTATCGTCGCTACTATATTGTCGAACTCGCGCTGCTGACTCTCGGCGATGCGCTCCAGCATCAGCGCCAGCGACCCGCTCATCTCGCCACTGGCAATCATCGATATCATCATCGGCGGAAAATAGCCACTTTGTTCCAGAGTGCGATGCAGTGGGCTGCCCTCTTTCACATGTTGGGTCGCTGCCACCACCGCGCGCTTTAACCAGGTATTGGATAACACCGCGCCGCCGATCACGAGCGCCTCGATCAACGGTACCCCACTGCTCGATAAAATGCTCAGCGTACTGGCGAAACGCGCGGTATTGCTGCCGCGACTGAGACGGCCGAACAACGGCAAATGCAGTAGACGCCGATGCCAAGCCAACCGCAATGCTTCGTTACGCAACGCATAGCGCACTCCAAAAACCAAAGCGATTACACCCCCCAGCGCAAGCAAGCCCCAATGCGTAACGAAATAACTCAGGGCGATCAAGCCTCGCGTCAGGGGCGGCAACTCCTGCCCCTGGCCGGAGATGACATCGACGACTTTGGGCACCACGAAAGTCATTAAACCCGACACGATGCCGACGGCTACCAACAATAAAATCGACGGGTACAACAAAGCCATCAGCACTTTCTGTTGCGAGACATGGGCGTTTTCGCTGTAATCCGCCAGCCGGCCCAATACCAGATCGAGATGGCCCGAATGCTCCCCGGCAGCCACCGTCGCGCGATACAAACTGGGGAAAGCCGCCGGATACTCGCCCATGCTATTCGACAACGTGTGCCCCTCCATCACTTTCGAGCGCACCGCCAGGACAATATTCGCGACCTTGGCCTTTTCCGCCTGCCGACCCACCGCACCCAACGCCTCCTCGAGCGGCATACCGGCCTGCAGCAATGTAGCCAGTTGGCGCGTGATCAACGCCAGTTCGGCGACGCGCAACGATGGCCCGCCAAACGTAATGCCATCGCGCTGAGTGGTGGTTTTTGCTGCAGCTTCGATGCGCAGTGGAGCCAACCCGCGATCGCGCAGCATTTGCCGGACTTGCCGCGAACTATCCGCCTCGAGCACGCCGCGCTGTTCTTTACCGCCGGCGTCGAGCGCCGCAAACGAAAAAGCCGCCACGCTATTCTTCCTGAGTTACGCGTAAAACTTCTTCCAGCGTCG
>DATIED010000340.1:0-6147 GCA_035455965.1 Spongiibacteraceae bacterium | reverse complement strand
GGTGCCTGGCTCGGCGATTTTGATCGGCGGCAGTCCGGGCGCCGGCAAAAGTACATTGCTGCTGCAGATCATGTGTCATCTCGCGCAATCGATGACCGCGCTGTATGTCACGGGCGAGGAGTCGCTGCAGCAGGTGGCGATGCGTGCGCAGCGTCTGCAACTGCCAACCGATAAGCTCAAATTACTCGCCGAAACCGATGTGCATGGATTGCTGGACAGCGTGCAAAAACACGCGCCAAAAGTGTTGGTAGTCGATTCGATTCAAGTATTGTACGACCCCGACTTAACCTCCGCACCTGGCAGCGTCGCGCAGGTGCGGGAGTGCGCGGCGCTGCTGACGCGCTTCGCCAAGCAGAGCGGTGCAGTGCTGTTTCTGGTAGGTCATGTGACCAAGGATGGCTCTCTGGCGGGGCCGAAAGTGCTCGAGCATATGATCGATTGCTCCATCATGTTGGAAGGCACCAACGACAGTCGCTTTCGTACTTTGCGCGGCCATAAAAACCGCTTCGGCGCAGTCAACGAACTCGGTGTGTTTGCCATGACCGAGCATGGTCTGCGCGAAGTAAAAAATCCGTCGGCGATTTTTCTGACGCGCGGCATGGCGCAGGCGGCCGGCAGCGTGGTGATGGTGGTGTGGGAGGGCACGCGACCGCTGCTGGTGGAGATACAGGCGCTGGTCGATATTTCATCTGGCAATCCGCGGCGTCTGGCGGTCGGCGTCGATCAGAATCGACTGGCGATGTTGCTGGCGGTGCTGCATCGGCATGGCGGCCTGCAGGTCGGCGATCAAGATGTATTCGTCAACGTGGTGGGCGGCGTTAAGGTACTGGAGACCAGTGCCGATTTAGCGTTGTTGCTTGCGATCGTGTCGAGCTTTCGCGATCGCGTATTGCCGCAGGATTTAGTGGTGTTCGGCGAGGTTGGCTTATCCGGCGAAATCCGTCCGGTGCCCTCCGGCCAGGAGCGGCTCCAGGAAGCTGCGAAACATGGCTTCAAGCGCGCGATTATCCCGCGCGCCAATCGACCGAAAAACCTTCCGGAGGGGATGGAGGTGGTTGCGGTGAATACGTTGGCGGAGGCGTTGGAGAATATCTAGTTGCTGATTCTTAGTTGTTAGTTAGGGCCACGGTGCTGGGGGTGGGAGCGAGCACGGACTCGCCTCCCCTGCGCAGTAGGGGAGGTGCCCGAAGGGCGGAGGGGTCCGGCTAAATCGGAGGCAGTGCGTCCAGTAAAGAACTACCCCTCCGTCTCGCTTCGCGAGCCACCTCCCCTATTTCATAGGAGAGGCAAGTTGGCGCAGGCGCTAAAACAGGTCCTGTACCGACATGCCATTGGCCGGCGGCGCTGCGCTGTTACCCGGTGAGCTATCGGGTCCCTCCTGGCCGGGCAGATTATCCTCGGTGAAATATTCGAAAGTTGCATCGGGCTGATCGGCGCGTGCCTGCTGGCCGGTGTGCGGATCGATACGCAAACTGACCACGCCCTCCGGTTGCTTGAAGTGGCGCTCCGGGCGCCCGGCCAGGGCGGTGCGCATAAAGTCCATCCAGATCGGCAGCGCGATAGTGGCGCCGTATTCTTTGCGTCCCATCAATTTGTTTTGATCGAAGCCGGCCCAGGCAGTGGTGACAATGCCGCCCGCATAACCGGTGAACC
This sequence comes from Spongiibacteraceae bacterium, assembly GCA_035455965.1. Lineage (GTDB taxonomy): Bacteria > Pseudomonadota > Gammaproteobacteria > Pseudomonadales > CAMLJR01 > CAMLJR01. The sequence goes on along the minus strand of DATIED010000340.1, from coordinate 4,494 downwards.
AAGTATCAACGGGGCCGCTGGTAGTGCCGGTTTTGCCGGCGAGATCGCCACGACCGAGGCCTGCCGCCGCCTCTGCAGTACCGCGCGAAACCACGTCGTGCAGCATCGTGTCCATGATGAATGCGTAGCGTTTATCCAATACCTGCGGCGCCATTGTTGGCGCCGGCGCTGCCGAGTTGATCGGCGCCGGTGCGTCGGCGGTTGTTGCGATTGCTTGCGGGTCGGCGCCGGGTTCCGTGGTGTCGGATGAGCGGGTGGCGAAGCGACCGGTGTTCGCGCAGGTCGGACATGCAACAGCCGGATTGGCCTGGTAAATGACCTCGCCATTGCGATCGAGTACGCGCTGCAACACGTAGGGCTCGATGCGATAACCGCCATTCGCGAATACGGCGAAGCCTTTCACCATCTGCATCGGCGTTACCGACAGGCTGCCGAGAGCGATGGATAGATTGCGCGGAATTTTGCTTTTATCGAAGCCGAAGCGCTCGACATAATTGACTGCGGTATCGACGCCGATCTGCTGCAGGACGCGGATCGAAACGACGTTGCGCGATTTGAATAATGCTGTGCGCAGCGGCGTCGGCCCATAAAACTTGCCGGTATCGTTGACCGGGCGCCAGGCATTTTCCATCTGGTCGTCCTGGAACACGATCGGCGCGTCGTTGATGATGCTCGCCGGCGTGAAGCCATGCTCGAGTGCCGCGGTGTAAATAAATGGTTTGAAGCCGGAGCCGGGTTGTCGCTCGGCCTGGGTTGCCCGGTTGAACTTGCTGTGTTGGAAGTTAAAACCGCCCACCAGTGTGAGGACAGCGCCATCGTCGGCATTGAGGCAGATCAGTGCACTCTCCAGCACGGGAATTTGCCGCAACTCCCACAGGCCTTTCGCGGTGCGCCGCACTCGCACTACATCGCCGACCGCCACGATATCGCTGGCGGTCTGAGGCGCCGGACCGCGATGATCTTCATCGACATAGCGGCGCATTTCGCCCAGGCCGCTGCTCCAATCCACGCTGATGGTTCGACCGTCCGCCAACAGCGCTGTGAACGCGCGCGGCTCGATGGTCGACACCGCCGCTGCCTGCAAACCGTTTATCTCCGATAGCGTCCGCAACTTGCGAAGCCACAGCGTTTGGTCGCCATCCTTGAGACGGAGTTCGGCGCCTCGATAACCATGTCGCTGATCGTAGGCCAACAGGCCATCGATAACCGCGTTATTGGCGGTGCGCTGCAGTTTGCTGTCGAGGGTTGTGTAGGCGACGTAGCCATCCGTATAAGCTTTGAGTCCGAAGCGCTGCACCATTTCCTGCCGCGCCATCTCCGCAGCATGGTTGGCTTCCAGGCCAAGCACCGAGCCGTGGTAGCTTGCCGCCAGCGGCTCCGCTGTCGCAGCCTGATATTGCGCATGATCGATATAGCCCAGGCTAAGCATGCGGCCGAGAATCCAATTGCGGCGCTGCACGGCGCGCTCGGGTTTGGCGATGGGATTGTTGGCCGAGGGCGCTTTCGGCAGGCCGGCGATCATGGCCCACTGCGACAGGCTCAGCTCATCGATTGATTTTCCGTAGTAAACCTGCGCCGCCGCTTCTACCCCGTAAGCGCGATTGCCGAGAAAAATTTTGTTGACGTAAAGTTCGAGGATGTCGTCCTTGCTCAGCTCGCGCTCGATTTGCAGTGCCAGCAAAATCTCGTGAAATTTGCGCGAAAAGGTGCGCTCCTGGGTGAGGAAATAATTCTTTGCCACCTGCATGGTGATGGTGCTGCCGCCGGTCTGGATGTGACCGCTTGCTAACAGTTGCGAGGCGGCCCGCATGAGACTTTTCACATCAACGCCATGATGCTGATAAAAGTTGTCATCCTCTGCGGCTAACACCGCCTTGATAAATAGCGGCGGCAATTCGGCTAATTTAACCGGTGTGCGGCGCATCTCTCCGAACTCGCCAATCAGTTCGCCATCGCTGGTGTATACCCGTAGCGGTGTTTGCAATTGAACATCGCGGAGCACATCGACAGATGGCAAATTCGGACTAAGGTATAAGAACACGCCGGCACCGACGAGTGTTATGGCGGCGCTTGCTAGTACTACCAGCCAGCACAAAATGCGGTATAACCATTTGATCTTAGGCATGTTTTTCCGTTTTTTAAAGAGCTTGGCGATAACTTACCGCAAGTGATTTAGCCAAAGTGTGAAATTATAAGCACTTTTTTTATTGTCCGGCATTTGCGTAATCATCGGTCGTGGTATTTAATTTACGTTGTAAAATTGTGCTCTAAGTCACGGATGCAAATAGGAAATTTACTGTGATAAGCAGTTTTTTTGGCAAAAAGCGTACGCAGCCGGTACTGGGCATAGACATCAGCTCCTCGTCGGTGAAACTGCTGGAACTCAGTCGCAGTGGCGATCAGTATCGCGTGGAAAGCTACGCGGTCGCATCTCTGCCTCCCAATGCGGTGGTTGAAAAGAATATTGCGGAAGTGGAGGCGGTAGCCGATGTGCTGCGCACCGTTCAGGCACGCGCCAAAACCAAGTTAAAAACGGTGGCAGTGGCGGTGGCCGGTTCGGCAGTGATTACCAAGCTCATCGACATGCCCGCCGGGCTCAGCGATGAGGCGTTGGAAACACAAATTAGTCTCGAGGCGGATCAGTACGTCCCCTATCCGCTCGATGAGGTGGCTCTGGACTTCGAAGTGCAGGGCGCCGCCCCCAACAATCCCGATCAAGTGGAAGTTTTACTCGCCGCCTGCCGTCGCGAAAATGTCGATTCGCGGGTCGACGCTCTGGAGCTCGCGGATTTATTGCCCAAAGTTGTGGACGTCGAAGCCTACGCTGTCGAACGCGCTTTTAAATTGTGCCAAACCCAGTTCGATTACGACGATGACAGCGTCGTCGCCATTCTCGATATCGGTGCCACCATGACGACGCTCAGCGTGCTGGTTGGCGGTAGCACTGTCTATACTCGCGAGCAGTTGTTCGGCGGCCGTCAATTGACCGAAGAAATTCAGCGTCGTTACGGTTTGACCGTCGAAGAGGCCGGACTCGCTAAAAAGCAGGGTGGCCTGCCCGATGACTACGAGCACGATGTGTTGGATCCGTTTAAGGATGCCGTGGTGCAACAGATTACGCGCTCGCTGCAGTTTTTCTTCTCTTCCAGCCAGTACAACGATGTCGATCATATTCTGTTGGCCGGCGGTGTTGCCTCGATGCCCGGTTTGGTCGAGTTGGTGCAGGAGCGGTTGGGGACACGCGCGTCCGTGGCCAATCCGCTGGCGCGAATGTCGATTGCCTCTCGGGTCGATGTGGCCGCGCTGACCAACGATGCGCCCTCGTTGGTAATTGCTTGTGGTTTGGCGATGAGGAGTTTTGACTGATGGCCAAGATTAACTTATTGCCGTGGCGCGAGGAGCTACGGCAAGAACTCAGAAAAGAGTTTCTGGTTATATTGGGCGGCACCATTGTTTTTGCCTTAGTCGTATTGCTGGCTACCAATCGTGTGTACAACGCCTGGATAGATAATCAGAGCAATAGAAATGCCTACGTGCAACGCAATATCGATGAGTTAAATCGCCAGGTTGCTGAAATTAAGGAGCTGGAGGCAAAGCGCCGCCAGTTGCTCGATCGCATGAAAGTCATTCAGGATTTACAGGGTACGCGTCCCTTAGTCGTCCATGTGTTCGATGAAATGGTGCGGACTTTACCGGATGGTGTGTTCTTCCAATCCCTGGCGCGCAACGATAAGACTATCGATATCACCGGTGTGGCCGAATCCAATAATCGAGTTTCAAGCTTGATGCGGCAACTCGATAAATCGGAATGGTTTGAAAGTCCGAATCTCACATCGGTGCAAGCCGCTAGCGAGTTTGGCGAGCAGGCGAGTTCGTTCAAAATGACGGTGAAAGTCAGCCCGCCGCAAGATAAAGCCGGAGAAAAATAGCCGTGGCACTTCAGGATATGATTCGCGATTTACGCGAGCTTGATCTCAGCGAGTTGAATCTCGATAACATCGGCAGTTGGCCGTTGCCGATCAAAGTGGCGGCATGGGTGTTGGCTTTTGTCGTGTTTATGGTCATTGGCTACGTCTACAATATTTCCGATTTGCGCGATCAGCTGGCGCAGGTGGAAACGAAAGAGCTCGATTTAAAAAAGGAGTTCGAAGACAAAGCGTTTAAAGCGGCTAATCTGGAAGCGCTGCGCAAACAAATGAAGGAGATGGAAGAATCCTTCGGCGCGTTGGTCAGCCAGTTGCCGACCGATACCGAAGTGCCCGGTTTGCTGGAGGACATCACCAATAAGGGTGTCGAGAGCGGGCTCGAGATTAAAAGTATTAAATTGCAGGCCGAGCAGGCAAAAGAGTTTTATGTCGAGTTGCCGATTAGCATCGAAGTAACCGGCACATATCACGATTTCGGCACTTTCGTTAGCGGCATTGCAGGCCTGCCGCGCATCGTTACCTTGCACGATTTCAAAATGGTATCCGATCCGAAAACGCCAGGGGTTTT
>DATIED010000339.1:0-11214 GCA_035455965.1 Spongiibacteraceae bacterium | reverse complement strand
TGGCCTGAAGCGTCCCACCGTCGAATTTTCGCTGCACGTCGACCCGGCGCTGCCGCCATTTTTGATCGGCGATCGCCTGCGCGTACAACAATTGTTGACCAATCTGCTCGGCAACGCATTTAAATTTACCGAGCGCGGCGCGGTTGCGCTGGACATTACTGGAGCGAACGTTGATGGCTTAAACACAGCCGACAGTGGGCTACAGCCGGCGACCACCACATTGACATTCAGCGTGCGCGATACCGGCATCGGCATGACCGAAGCACAAATACAGACACTGTTTCAGCCATTTCGGCAGGCCGATAATTCCACTGCGCGCCGTTTCGGCGGCACCGGTCTCGGTTTGGCGATCTGCAAACGTATGACCGAACTGATGGGTGGACGCATCGAAGTGCGCAGCGAATTCGGGCGCGGCTCACAATTTATCGCGACGTTGCCGTTCGTCATTGCCGATGCGGTGCCGGTGCGGCCTAACACCATTGCTGCGCCAACCAAACAAGCGGGCATCTTGCAGGGGCTGTCGGTGCTGATTGCGGAGGATCATCTTCTCAATCGCCAGGTGATCGATGAATTGCTGCGCGATTTCGCCATCGCCGTAACGTTGGTCGGCAACGGTGCCGAAGCAGTCGCGCGCGCCAACCCGCTCGATTTCGATTTGGTACTAATGGATTTGCAAATGCCGGTGATGGACGGTCTGGAAGCGACGCGCAATATTCGCCTGCGTTACTCGGCGGTCGAATTGCCGATTATCGCGATGACCGCCGATGCATTCTCGGATGTGCGCGAGCAGTGTTATAGGGTCGGGATGAACGATCACATCACTAAGCCGTTTGAACTCGACAATTTAATCGCGGCGCTTATTCATTGGTCGGGTCGCGGCAGGGATTTGCGCGACGAAAGGGACCTGGCCGACGAAAATGGCCGACGCGGCAAATTGGTAAGCATCGATGCAGCGCCGCGCGACAACGCGGAACATATTGCCATGCAGCGCGATTTGTTGCCGGGCGCGGTAGCGGTTACCGATGGTTTGACGCATCTGCCGCTGATCGATGGGCAGGCCGCGATGGCTAGAATGGCGTACAGCGAAGCGCAATATCAGCAATTGCTCGAATTGTTTGTCGCCGAGTACGACGGCGCGAAAGCCCCCGATTTGAATGGCGACGATCGCGACAAGCTGAAGTTCACCGCGCACGCATTAAAAGGCGTGGCGAAAAATGTCGGTTTGGAACAACTGGGCGAAGCGGCGGCAGTGTTGCATCGCGCACTGGTGCGTGAAGCGACCGATGTGATCGCCGAGATCGCGACCCTCGAAACAACGTTAAAGGCGACGCTGACTGCGATTGGACGTTTTCGCTGCTGAAGCTTTTTTTGGCGGCCGAGAGTCATCGATAGCGGCTCTAGCTAAGATCGAAACATATTGAATTTTGATTAAGCCGCACGCTGGAAAACGGCGAGCGATAGCTTTACTCTCCGCTATGAAAATAACGTCCAAATAACGCAGTATCAGGATAACGAAGCGGCCAGCACAGGCCAGCGTGTTCGCCGCTCTGCATACCGCGCGGCCGATGCTTTTATGGGGCTGAAGCTCTCGATGTGGCTGAGGCTTTCGATTTGGCTGAGGCTCTCGATAAGTTAATTCGTGTGATATATTCCGACCCCTTTTTATGGCAGGAGCCAGCTGCGCCGGTGGCTATCCATGGCATAGGTTTTTGCGCGCCGTGATTTTGCGAATTTTCAGCGGCGCATGCTCAGCACTTGTTCAGGCTCTGAACTATCGGATCGTTTTATGAAAGTATCGACACGCGTGCGGCTATGGCTGCAGCGCTTTGCACCGGCGCCGGCCATGCTCGATTGGCGCGAGCGGCTGCGGGTCAGTTGCGGTGCCATTTTGGGAATTGCCTTAACGGGATTTTTGATGCAGTGGTGGTTAGCGGGCGCGACCGGCCATTTGCCGTTGTTGATCGCGCCGCTCGGCGCTTCCGCGGTGCTGTTATTCGCGGTACCGGCCAGTCCGCTGGCGCAGCCGTGGGCGCTGCTCGGCGGCAACACTATCGCGGCACTGATCGGCGTCACCTGTGCGCATTGGCTTGGCGATTCGCTGCCGGCAGCGGCCGTTGCCGTCGGTACGACGATTGCGGCCACCATCGTGCTGCGCTGCGTGCATCCGCCCGCGGGCGCGGTCGCATTGACCGCTGTACTCGGCGGTCCGGCGATACAGGCGGCCGGTTATGGTTTTGCATTGAATCCTGTAGGGATAAATTCATTGTTGCTGTTGCTATGCGCGATGCTTTATCACGCCGCGACGGGACATCGCTATCCGCACACGGTCGCCAAAACGGCGGATGCCAAGGCAGAAAAGCCCGCGCATCATCTGGGTTTTAATGCGGCCGATCTCGATGCGGTTTTAAAAAACCAGAACGAAATACTGGATATCGACCGCGACGATTTGGAATCACTGCTGCGACAGGCCGAGATGATGGCCTATCGCCGCCGCTTCGGCGAAATTTATTGTGGCGATATCATGTCGCGCCAGTTGGTAACCGTGGAGTTTGGTTCATTCCTGGAGGAGGCGTGGGCATTGCTGCGCGAGCATCGCATCAAAGCGCTACCGGTTATCGATCGTTCGCGCCGCGTTATCGGCATTGTCACGCTGGCCGATTTCATGCGGCATGCACAACTCGATTCGCACGCCGGTTTCGCGCGCAAGCTACGCAATTTCGTTGCGCGGATTACCACCCTGCATGCCGATAAGCCCGATGTCGTCGGGCAGATTATGACGACCGCCGTGAGCACCGCGCCGCTGTCCAAGCCGATCGTGGAGTTGGTGCCGATTTTTGCCGACTCGGGCCACCACCATATTCCGATCGTCGACGACGAGCGCCGCCTGGTCGGCATCGTCACGCAATCCGATCTGGTGCTGGCGCTATACGAGCAGCGCAGCCACGAGCAGCCGCCGCAGCAGGAACGCACCGCCCAGGCTTGATCGGCGTGTCGCAGATCGATGGGGCTAAGGCCACCTGTTATTAGAGCCAGGCAAAGGCCTTAACAAGTATTAGTTCTTAAAGATACGCGCGGGTCTGCCGCTAGCAGGGTTACCTCGGGAAATTGGTGTTCGATTTGCACTGCGCATTCGATTCGAAGCCGGCCCGCTAGTGGAGTTGATCAGCATGCATATAGCCGCGCCGCATTTCGGTAGTTATCGCCCCCAATCGGGCGGCCTCGATCCCTTCAATCGCCACTCTTCGTCCAGCTCTCCTGCAAACTCTGCCACCTCATCAGCTAACTCATCGAACAGTGCCGCGCCTGCCACCGCCAGCAGTGTGACCAGTCCAACGAAAGCCGCCGTCGATCTGTCGCCGGTTACCAGTGTGGCAGCGGGCTTCGATTCCGATACCGTCTCCAAGAATATTCTGTCGTTCGTGCAGCAGCGTTTGACGCAGGCGCAGCAGCAGGGTGCGTCCAAGGATGATCTCGCGAAACTGCTGCAGCAGGCGCGCAAAGGTGCGGAATCTGGCTTCGATCAGGCGGTCGCACAGTTAAAGGGTAATGGCAGTCTCGACGATTCGCTGAGCAGCGGCATCAGCTCGGCATTGCAGAAAGTCGATAAAGGCTTCGACGATCTCGCCAAACAACTGGGTTTGACGACCGACACCACAGCTGCCACGGCAAATCCGGCGCCCGCCGCGCCAACGAGCACACTCAGTCAGTTGGCGGCATCGTATAAAGCCAGCTTTTCCAGCAAGCAGAGTGTCGATCTGCTGGTGAAAACCGCCGACGGCGACACGGTGCATTTGCAGCTCGGCGTGAATAATAAACAATCGGTACGCGCCAGTTATCAGGCCGATGCCAGCGGCCAGCGGTTAAGCGTTTCCTCCAGCCAGAAGAGCAGCGCCGGCCTCAGTATTTCGGTCGATGGCGATCTCGATCAAGACGAACTGCAGGCGCTGAACGACTTGCTCGATCAGGTCGGCGATTTAGCCGATACGTTTTTCAGCGGCGATGTGGCCAGTGCATTCCAGCAGGCCGGCGCATTGGATTTCAACAATCCCGAGTTGAGTTCACTGTCGCTCAATTTGCATAGCGAAACGCGCGTCAGAGAAAAAGTGGCTGCGTATCAACAGGTGCAAAGCCTGGCCAGCGATGATGCGAGCGCTAATGGCAGCGGCGTTAATAATAATGTCGCCGCGCCGGCGCTATCGACCTTGTCGAATTTAGCGGACGCGTTGTCTGCGCTGGTACCGCAGGCATCGGCAGCGGCCAATCCCGCCAGCTTACTGAAACAATTGTTGGCCGCGCAGGTCGGCGCCGCCGATCAACAAAATAATCCATTATTGAATTTCGCCAATCGTTTATTGACGGCCTTGGGTGCGGACAAATCAAGTGCGCCCATTACTGATGCGCCGGCTTCATCTGGTGTCGCTACACCATCAACTACGCCATCAACTACGCCTGCCACTACTGTTAGTACAGCTTCGCTCGGCACCGGCAGCACCGCTTAAATTTTCTGCGGTACAGCCTCCTCAAAATAAATTCGGCGCGTCCATCAAAATGGCCCCAAGGGGCCAATCTATTGCAATTAGCGTGTGAGTGCCCGCGATAGTCACGTAATGATTTTTTGCGTACAGTGCTGCACGTAATAATTGTCTATCGAGAATGCCCATGACGTTTGACTCCGATCGAATCGGTCAGTGGATTATCGACCCACTCAGCGACGCAAAAATCATCGATTCGTGGCACAAAAATGCCGTGCCATGGACCGAAGCCGTGCGCGGCGGGCAGATTCAAAGCCGCAAGCTGATCACCGATAGCGCTATCGTCGAAGCAGTTCTAAGTTGCGCGCCGCAATCCGTTATCGATATAGGTTGTGGCGAAGGTTGGTTGGTGCGAGAGCTAGGCGAGCATCATATTCGCGCGCTCGGCATCGACGTTGTACCTGCGTTGATCGAGCAGGCCCAACAGGCCGGCGGCGATTTTCTCGCAATGTCGTACGAGGATATTACAGCGGGGAAATTAAATAAGCGCGCCGATGTGGTGGCATGCAATTTTTCTCTAATTGGTAATGAGTCGGTCGCAGGCTTGTTTCGCGCGATGCCGAAATTATTAAACCCGCGCGGCGCATTGATCGTGCAGACGCTGCATCCGCGTACCGCCTGCGGGGAACAACCGTACCGCGATGGCTGGCGCACCGGTTCGTGGGATGGTTTTAGCAGCGATTTCACCGATCCGGCGCCGTGGTATTTCCGCACGCTGGAGAGCTGGATGCAATTATTTACCGATAGCGGATTGCGGTTACGCGAAGTGCGCGAGCCACTGCACCCCGTTACCGGCAAGCCGGCCTCGGTATTGTTTATTGCCGAGGCGGTTGACTAGCCAACCATTAATAATGCGGCGCAATCCCGATCAAGCGCCGCACTCGCAATATCGTCATGCTGGGCTCGTCCTTAGGGGAGGCTTGTATGGAGACCATCGCCAATAATTCTGCAGCAAACGATTCAGCAGGAAAAACCTCCGCAGCAAGCAGCGCGTTCGCCAATAATTCGATAGCGAAGGCGCTCTGGTATATCGAAAGTCACTTTGCGGCGGATATTTCTCTCGAACAGATAGCCGACGTCAGCGGCATGTCGCGTTTTCATTTGTCGCGGGTGTTCAGCATGGCGATCGGTCAATCGGTTATCGGCTATGTGCGCGGTCGGAGGTTAACGACTGCCGCACACGCACTCGCCGACGGTGCGCCGGATATTCTGACGCTGGCGCTCGATAGCGGTTACGGCTCTCATGAGGCATTCACTCGCGCGTTTCGCGAACAGTTCGGGTTCACACCCGAAGCGGTTCGCGCGCGCGGCCATCTCGATAATATCGAACTTGTGGAGGCAATCAGAATGACGAGCAACGAGCAGATATATTTAGAGGAACCGCGTTTCGAACAGGGCAGGACATTGCTGATCGCAGGTTTGTCCGAGCGTTTGGGCTGTGGTGACGGCGCCAATATTCCCGCCCTGTGGCAACGCTTCGGACCTTATATCGGCAATATAACCGGCCAGGTCGAGCGCGTAGCGTACGGTGTGGTTTTTAATGGCGACGATGCCGGCAATGTCGAATATTTATGCGGCGTCGAAGTGACGGATTTTTCCGGCGTGGCGCCGGAGTTGCAGCGCCTGCGTCTGCCGGAGCAATACTATGCGGTGTTTTATCATCGCGAGCATGTGTCGACGTTGAATAAAACCTGCATGGCGATTATGGGCGAGTGGTTGCCGCAGTCGAAATATGAGGCGGTGGATGCGCCGTTTTTTGAGAAGTATGGGGGAAGCTTTGATCCGCGGACCGGTACTGGGGGTGTGGAGGTTTGGGTGCCGATTAAGAGATGAGTTCGGGTTTTTAGTTAAATGGATTTTTCTTTAAAAGAGTTTTTTGTTTCGCCTGATGGCGAGTAGCACCTGCGGTGGGCGTCACTTTTTCTTGCCTCGCCAAGAAAAAGTAACCAAAAAGAAAGCGACCCTCGCCGGGAGGCGCCCCCATTACAGCAGGTCGCAAACTAATTAGTTTGCGACTACTCGAATTGTTATTCGGCACATTAATGTGCCTCTCCCTTCGGGTCGCCCATGCGGGCGCTCAAATTCGCGAGCGAATTTGTCGAAAGTAGCACTTTCGGCAATTCGACTGCCGCGATTGGTGGCAAAACCAAATCAAAGACAAGAACAAATTGAATGTTGGATCATTCGATCCACCATTCAATTTGTTCGAGTTGCGAGAAAGGCGAATTAAACGTGATCATTCCACTTGCCTCCCCTGCGCAGTAGGGGAGGTGCCGAACGTAGTGAGGCGGAGGGGTGGATCTCGCTCCGTGCTATATTCTGGCCGATATTCTATATTGACCTTTTGGCAGTTTTTCGTCAGATTTCCGCTTTAGATGGATGCACCATTCTTTGCGGAGGAAAATTAATTGCTGCTTAAAAATCTAGTTATTGCCGTCATTGCGGTTTCTATAATGGGCTGTGGATCGCTTTCTACGGTTGGTAAAGATGACTTTGCAGTGCGCTCGAATCTGGTTAGAAATAAAACCCGTTGTGAAACGGTTTCGCATATTTATAGCGGTGTCGCTTACGATTTCTGTCGGTTGAATAGCATCAACGACGGTGTTGCCGATGATTTGTACGGATCGGTATTGCTGGGCTTTTTTATTTCCGACATGGCGCCATCGTTGGTTGTCGATACATTGGCATTGCCTTATACAGGCTATCAGGAGCATCGCTTGGGGAGTATCGCGATTCGCGGCGATTGATAGTCAGTAGGTTTTTTCAGAGCTGTAGTGCGGGTTATTAATCCGCCATTCGACTTGCCGAATGGTGGGTGTGGGGTGTATCAATAATCCGTCTTGCGGTTTTGGCATGATGGAGAGAAAAATAAAGTCTCTTCTGACTCCAGGTAAAGGGAGAAAAATAATGAATATCTGGTTGGCTGCTGCGGCACTTATTCTTGGCTTTTTCGTGGGGTTCCTTACATATTTTATGGGAGGTTATCAATATCATCTTGCCGTGGGGAATCTGCATAAGGTTCCTCTGCTTTACGTGAACCCATTAACCCGCGTTGTTTATTTTATTATGGCGGCCGTATTAACTTTAGTCGCCGGTTTAATATCTCCGTACTGGTGGATAACCTCAATAATTGTGGTTTGGGTGATTGTAGGTTGGCAAAATGGCAAGCAGCTAGAATATAACGATGAAGTTGGGCGCTTTGCGAAAAGATTTATGGAAGATGAGGGGCTAGATGTTGAGGCGGCGAGGAAGAAGGCTAGGCAAGTGCTATCGGTAAAATAGAGGTCGGAGCACAGATTATTAATTCACCTTTCGCGCAATTCAGCGAAGCCGAATGGTGGGTCGAATGACCCACCCTACGTTTTTGGTCTTGTCTTTGGTTTGCAGTTGCTCCCAATCGCGGCAGTCGAATTGCCGAAAGTGCTACTTTCGGCGAATTCGAGGAGTCGCAAACTAATTAGTTTGCGACCTGCTGTAATGGGGGCGCTCCCGGCGAGGGTCGCCTTCTTTCAGTCACCTTTCTTGGCGAGCAAGAAAGGTGACGCCCGCCGCAGGCGCTTCTCGTCATCAGGCGGAACCTGTAGTTGCTCGCCGCAGGCGCTACTTTACTAAAATAAATCTGCTCCGATTTGTTTGAGTATTCATTGAATCCATCCTCGAGTCCCAATTAAAAACCATTCACCACCAACTTTAACCATAAGGCTTTCGAAGTGGAGCATACCTCCGCCACCAATACCAATTATTGCTACATGAGGCAAGGGTGCATTTACTGAGTAGTTCAAGGTGTTACATAACTTCCCCGCGATGCAGCCACTTAATGGTTCGATTTTGTAACCAGATTCTCGCGATAAAATATCGGTTAAGCCGGAATCGATAAACTCGGGATCCCCTGATACGTAGATTGTCCGATTTCCATCATGGCAAACGGGTTCGGGGCTAAAATTGTCTGTGCTTAGGTTATGGCTTTCGTTTTTTTCTGTGCTTTCTGATTGAATTTCGCTACAGGTTCGTTCTTCGCTAGCCCGTTGCTCACGAAGAAAGTGAACAAGATATGTTTTTGTGGCGATAAACTCGTCCTGACGATCCATGCCAATGGGCGATGAAATAAACACTATAGTTAGCATTGCAAGTGCGGAGCAGGCGCCAGCAACAAAGGTAAAAATATATTTTGCTAATTTCATTTTATTTTTATAGCTCAACGTTTGAGTGTGTAACTACTAGCGATGTATAGCGGCGATATATTTTTTAGCGGAAGGCCATCAAAGAAACGCCAGCTTCCGCTGGCGTTTTTTTGTCTACTTGTAGACCCCTCTGTCACTTCGTGACATCTCCCCTATGATATAGGGGAGACAAGTTGTGCTTATGCCCTATCCACAAATGGCACATTATCCCCTTTCAAAATATCCCGCGAGATAATCAACTTCATAATCTCCGACGTACCCGCATAAATCCGCGAGATACGCGCGTCGCGATACATGCGCGAGATCGGGTATTCGTCCATGTAACCCGCGCCACCATGCAGCTGCACGCATTCGTCGACGACACGGCATTGTACTTCCGAGGTGTAGAGTTTTACTTTCGCTGCGTCGACCGCGCTCAATTCGCCTTCGTTGTGAATTTTTACGCATTGATCGACGTAGACTTGCGACAGGTCGATTTCGGTGCGCATTTCGGCGAGTTTGAATTGCGTGTTCTGGAAGTCGGCGACGGTTTTGCCGAAGGCTTTGCGTTGTTTAACGAAGTCGATGGTGATGTCGATGGCTTTTTGCGCCTGGGTCAAATTGCCGACCGCGCTGATCAAGCGTTCTTCGGCCAGACCTTCCATCAAATAATAGAAACCTTTGGTCGGGTCGCCGAGCACATTGCTCTTCGGTATTTTTACGTTGTTGAAAAACAGTTCGGCGGTGTCCTGCGCGGGCTGGCCCATTTTGTTGAGGTTGCGGCCGCGCTCGAAGCCGGGCATGCCGCGCTCGACAACGAACAGGCCCATGCAGTGTTTGTTGTTGTCGGCGTCCGTTTTGGCCGCGACCACCACGAGATCGGCATTGATGCCGTTGGAGATGTAGGTTTTCGAGCCGTTCAGCAACCAGTGATCGCCCATGTCCTTGGCGTTAGTGCGCATGCCGGCGAGATCGGAGCCGGCGTCGGGCTCTGTCATGCCGATCGCGAGGATGTGTTCGCCGCTAATGCATTTCGGCAGGAAACGTTGGCATTGTTCTTTGCTGCCGAAGCGTGTGATATACGGGCCGGTCAGACGGCTGTGCAGCGTGTTGTACCACTCGAAGCACAGCGCGTAGCCGGTTTCTTCGAGGATGATTTGTTCGAAGCGAAAATCCATCAGACCCGCGCCGCCGTATTCTTCGTCCGGCCACAACATCAGGAAGCCCTGATCGCCGGCCTTGCGGAATAATTCGCGATCGATAATGCCTTCCTCGCGCCAGCGATCCATATTGGGCACTGCTTCCTTGTAGAGGAATTTGCGGAAGGCATCGCGGAAGGCCTGCTGATCTTCGGTGAAGTCGCGTTTAATCATGGAGCGGGTTCCTGTGTTTAAGTCGTCGATAAATGTTTTAAGTCGCGTGTTTCAAGGCACGTGTTTTAAGGCATGTGCTGCAAGGCATTAGCCGAGCTGGAGTTATTTTGGCATCCCGTCCGTGTGGGAATTAGTCGCGGCGGATCGGTCGCGGCGCAGCCGAATTGACGGTGCGGTCGCAACCCATATTGCCCAGCGGTGGTGCGGCGTGCCGGCGGCGCGGGAGCGGCAGTATAAACCGTCGAAAATAAGGAAAAAAGTAACATTTGGCGCGCAACGTCTGTGGCACCGCCCATTTTGCGGGGCGCTCTGTTTATAATGCTAACAAAACTTTAATAACGGTCGCCCTGATAACGGGTTTCAATAGCGAGCTTTGACGGCGAGCTTCAATAATAAGCTTCAATAACAGATCGATAAATAACGAGAGGTACAGCGATGGCTGGCGTGTTGGAAGGTCTACGGGTGCTCGATGTTTCCTGGGGTATTGCCGGTCCGATGACCGCAATGTTGTTGGCCGATCAGGGCGCCGACGTCACCAAGATCGAACCGCCCGGCGGCGATCCGTTCCGCAGCCAGCTCGGCTATAAGGTATGGCAGCGCGGTAAGCGCAGCGCCGTGCTCGATCTGAAGAATCCCGCCGATAAAGCCACTTTTCTGACCCTCGCCAGGCACGCCGATATTCTGGTCGAAAGTTATACACCCGGCGTCACCGAGCGGCTCGGCATCGACTTCGATACGCTGCACGCGCTCAATCCGCGCCTGATCTACTGTTCGATCACCGCCTACGGCCGCGACAACAAGCACTCGAAGCGGCCCGGTTACGATGCGTTGGTGTCGGCGCGCACCGGTCTGCAATGGGAGCAGCGCGGCTGGCCTGAGGGCTCCATCAATCACATGATGGGCCGCCCGGACGAATTCGCCGATCTGGAAGTGCCGTACGAACATGTGCAGGGCCCGGCGCGTCCCGGTCCGGTCTTCACGGCCTCGCATTGGCCGAGTCTCGGCGCGTTTTTCTGCGCCTCGACCGCGATCAGTGCAGCGCTGCGCGCGCGCGAAGTGACCGGCCGCGGTCAATGGGTCGAGACCACGCTGATGCAGGGCGCGATGTCCGGCGGCGGCGGTGTCTGGCAGCGGGTCGAAAATCCCGAT